>JAYSYG010000506.1:0-11651 GCA_043716685.1 Sphingobacteriaceae bacterium
TAAAAAAATACTGGAACCCAAAAAAATATTATAATAGAAGCAGGTGTTTTTTCTTACCCCCTTAAGGGTGATTTTGCAATGATAAAGGCATTTCCGGGAAAATCAGGATTGTATTTGTTTTTACAAATTTCTATACCAGCGGATTTTCTTTGAATCTTCTTTTTTTGTCTTCGATCTTGCGGTGTATAAATTCTGGCCAGCTGGAAGGTTCTTCGGCATCGTAAATTCTAAGTTTTTGGTCCTTTTCGGGAACAAGCAATTCTTCAGATCTTACATTTAGTATGTGTGCGGCAGCTTCTACTCCTGAATACGCAGCCCCTCCCACGCCGTGAGAAAGCGTACTGGCTCCACAAAGAAATAAGTTTTGAATCTCGGACCGGCTCTTAAAAGAAAACGGCCCGACTTGTGTGAAATTCTTTTCAGTTCCGTATACGTTGCCCCTGGTAGCTTTAATGTAAAACTGGTTGGTTTTAGGCGTGCCCAGCTCATAATGTACCACATGTTGTTTAGCGCCGGGGATAACCTTTTCGACGTTATTCAGAAATTTTTTCACAAGAATTTCTTTTTGTTTGCTGTAAGCTTCAGAATGATAATCGGGTTCCTTGTCAAACTTCTCAAAACTCTCATTATCTATAAATGTTACCACTTCCAGCGTATGGTATCTGCCGTTAAAGCTTGCGGGGTCCTTGAGTGTAGGGCAACTCATAAATACCGCAGGAAATTCTTCACCGGCCAGAATATCTGTATCTTTCAGTTCATCGTACAGACCATCGAGATCCTCATTCTTCAGCGACCAGATATTACCGGAGTCCAAACCGGCAGTTCTTAGGTCCATATCCAGCGTTAAGAAGAGAATGAGGGAAGTGACTGAATATTTTGTTTTGGATAATTTTTTTACAAGGCCGGCGCTTAAATTTTCTTTCCCCACCAGGTTCACGTAGGTGCTGTGTGGGTCAGCATTTGATAGAATATTTTTCGCAAATATTTTTTTTCCGTCCTCCAGCTCAACGCCAATTGCTTTTTTATTTTCGAGAAGTATCTTTTTTACAGAATGTTTTACCCGCACCTCGACCCCTAGCTTTTTTAAAGCACCTGTCATGGCCTTTACAATACCTGCTCCTCCACCCATTGGATAAAAAGCCCCGGAAAAATAATGGTACATAACCACGCAATGCACCGGAAAACTTGCTTTGCACGGAGGCAGGCCGTGATCGCCGCATTGGATATTGAGAATTGCTTTCAGGAGAGGATCTTTAATGTACCAGTTTATTACTCTTTTGAGGCTAAACAAACCATACTTCCCCATTTCTTTTGTTCGGAAAGCAATGGTGAGATGGTCCAGAAAACCTTTCATTTTTGGAATAAGCTGTACCTGCCGGCTCACTTTTTCAACAAGATTTAAATATTTTCTAAGATTTTTTCTTTCTGCCGGAAAACGCTGCGACAGTTTTTCATACAGTGAATCAAGTCCGGCGGGCATGTCTATTTTTTCTTTACCTACAAGACAATGTTCGTAGGCCTTAGGGTTCATTCTGAAAAAAACAAGATCATTCGCAACTCCAAGGGCTTTATAGAGATCATTGGTAGATTGACCTTCATCGAGCAGGCCTATATAATGAACTCCCGGACTGAAGCGCTGGCCCTTGACATAAAAACTATGGCACCAGCCACCGGGAACATAATGTTGTTCCACTACCAGCACTTTCTGTCCGGCTTTTGCCAGGCAGATAGCGGCAGAGAGGCCTCCCGCACCCGAACCAATTACTAGTGTATCAAATTCTTCAGAGTTCAAATTTTTTATTGCAATGTACCTAAAAGAGAAGTATAATGCACGAATTAAACAAACAACCGGGAAAAAGGTTGTCATGACTTGTTTTTATTTTTATGGCAGCTATGAGATTTTAGTAACCACTTATAAAGTTTTGTATTTTTTGGTATTAATGGTAAGTGCAATTATCTATTTAACAGGAACTTTGTACTGGTTCTGATTGATAAATAGATTGGCTAAGTAAAATGGATTTAAAGAAAACAGAGACAAAAACGGCTTCAATTTTTAAAGATAAAAACGAAGTAATTCATGTGTCTATTCATGAGGGGTCTAAAATGGACTATTATGACGCGCTCGATCACTATTTGGTAATAAAAAATTTAAGTGGCCCGGAACCTGTTCTTAAATTAATTGATAGCCGCGCCAATTGGTCAATACAACCAAAGGCGAGAAAATTTTTGGCAGGTAAAGAAGTAAAAGCAAAACCCATTGCCCGCGCTGTTTTGGTGAATTCATCTTTTAAAAGTCTTCTGCTTAATTTTTTTTCTGAATTAAATAAGCCCGAAGTGCCAACACGGGTTTTTACAGACTATGATAAAGCATACGACTGGTTGATGGGGATGAAGAAAACGGTTAAAAAAACGGATTAGAAGGAAAAAAAGGAGGATGAGTTTTTAGTTCATCCTCCTTTTGCTTTGTACTCTTAATGAATTAAGGTTGAGTAACCGTATTCATCTGAAGAGTTACTGCTGTTTGAGCCAGTGTTCTGCCATTTATTGACGCACCAGTCTGTAGATTTATACCGGTTTGCCCTAAAATAATCCCTTCAAAGTGACTTGTTGTTCCTAAAGTTACTGCACCCGCTACTTGCCAGAAAATGTTCTCTGGTCGTGCACCACCTGTCAACGTAATATTAACTGCAGAACTCATAATCAGTGTTCCGTCAATCTGGAAGATAAAGATGTCATTAGGTCCGCCATTGATTGTAATGCTTGCCGGAATCAGGAGTGCAGTTGTCCATTTATATAACCCTGGAATAAGAGTGAACCCACCGATGTTACCGGCGCCTAAATTAAGAAAGTCAGGATTAGAACGCCCTGCAGCATCGGTGTAAGCCGTTTGCATATCGCTTATAGCTGAAGTTAGCATGCTTGGGCTGGTTATTTTGCAGGCAGGCCCGGCTGCGTCAACCGTGTAAACATTTCCTACTACTTCGGCACAACTTACCAAAACTGCTGCGCCGGTTATAGGACTTGATCCAATGTCGCCGGTAATAAACGATTGATACACATCTGTAATGCCAGTTTCCGAAAGAATGGCAAAATTTCCTGCTACTCCCAGGTTTACACTTGTTAATGACACGTTTCGTGCATGACTAACCGTTGAATTTTCAACTGGTGGTGTTCCTGCAGGTAAATTGTTCTGTTCGTCCTTTTTACAACTACCCATTAATATAATGGATGCTAAAGCTGCAAATGATACTGTTTTTTTAAGGTTCATTTTGTTGGATTTAATTGGTGACATAAGTATCACATGGCAAAGGTGCAGGTTATAATTCCGTGAAGTGTTACTTAATTTTAGAAATAAGTTGCAATATTCACTGATTGAGAATAATGCCGGAGCTTGTTGTTCTTTTGAAATGATTGAGGGATTTGAAATTTGAAAGGGAGTTACATTCTTTCCATGTACCAATTGAGTTCTTGTTCTATTTTTTTGAAATGGCATATCGTGGAGATGATTTTTTGCAGGCGCATAAATGCTGTTTCGGTTTTTACAACATAATCAAAGGCTTTGTGATGCATGCAATTTATAGCTACATCAATTTTATCCTGGGAAGAGAGCATCACAACAGGGATGTCCATACGGAAGGATTTTATTTTATCCAGTGTTTCAAGACCATTCATTGCATTCTTTTCAATACCATTTAGATGGTAATCTAAAATGATCACATCGGGTTGGTGGGGTAAGTTTTCTACACAAAGTTCGCCTGTTGCAAATGTCTCAACTGTAAAATCAGGAAGATGCATGAAGTCGATCTCCAGAGATTTTAAAAATAAGGCGTCGTCATCAACCAGAAAGAGTTTTATTTTTTCGTTTCCCATAAATTGATATTTTTAATCGCGTTAAATTCTACTTCCAATTCTTCACAGGCCTGTGTGCATATTTTCTCAAGTTGTGAAACCAGATCGGGTAGGGTGTCCGTATACACCCGGGTGTTTGCGTGTTCCTGGATTTCTTTTGCGATATCTTCGAAGTAACGGCTAATGCCCATTATTGAGAAAGAAGGGATCAGCTTATGCACAGCTCCATATAATGTATCCCAGTCTTTGACTTTTAAGCTTTCTTTCATAGCACTTATTATGGGCGGGGTAAACTGAAGATAGAGGGAGATCATTTCCATCATTAATTTTGGATCTGATTTTGTACGATGGATCAGATAATCCATGTCAATACACTTTAACTTTTTGCTTTTATTAACTCCATTTGCTTTGTTAGGATTGTATGTTATAAATGGTTTTTTCAGTAGCCCAATTATTTTTGAGTATAGAACCCTTTCATCTACAGGTTTTGCTATATAGTCATTCATACCAGCCGCTTTGCATTTTGCAAGATCAACCGTAGTAACATCGGCAGTCAAAGCGATAATTGGGATTTTTGAATTCAGTTCATTTCGGATATACTCAGTCGCTTCAAAACCATTCATTTCGGGCATGTGTAGATCCATCAAAATAATGTCGTAGTTGTTTCTTTGCAGGTTTTCAATGGCAATTTTTCCGTTAGCAACGATGTCGCATTCAAAACCAAAATCATCCAGCAGAGTTTTCATAAGTAATTGATTAAGGGCAATATCTTCTGCAACCAATACTTTAATGTTTTCGATTTCAGTATCCAACTTTACTTTTTCCGTTTCGGGTTCAGCTTCTGCTTTGGTTTTTTGAAAATTCAAAATAAAACTAAAAGTTGACCCTTCGTCGATCGTACTTTTTACGTGAAGGGTTCCGCC
This sequence comes from Sphingobacteriaceae bacterium, assembly GCA_043716685.1. Lineage (GTDB taxonomy): Bacteria > Bacteroidota > Bacteroidia > B-17B0 > Aurantibacillaceae > Aurantibacillus. The sequence continues at coordinate 4,773 of JAYSYG010000506.1, forward strand.
CTGTGGCTCTACCAATTGTTTAACAATTGCCAGGCCCAAACCAGTACCTCCAAATAATCGTGATGTGCCACTCGTTGCCTGTTGGAAATTTTCAAAGATCTTCCCTATCTTATTTTCTTCAATGCCAATTCCGGTATCTTTAACTGCAAATTCAATTGTTGTTTTCTCTTCATCCTCGGCCAGTAAACGAACACTTACAGTAATTTTCCCTTTTGTAGTAAACTTTACTGCATTACTTACCAGGTTTAAAATAATTTGATTTAAACGCACGGGGTCACCAACCAAGACCTGAGGAATTCTTGAATCGTATTCTTTGACAAGTTCTAAGTTCTTCTCCTGTATTTTTGTTTCAAAAAGATGCAACATGGTGGAGATGGATTCAGACATCTTAAATGGCGTTTGTTCAAATGACATTTTTCCTGCATCTACTTTTGCCAGATCAAGAATATCATTAATGAGAACAATTAAAGCGTCGCCGCTTATTTTTATAGCAGTAAGGTATTCTTTTTGTTTTGCAGACAGATCTGTTTTCAACACAACTTTTGTAAAGCCAATAATTGCATTCATAGGAGTGCGAATTTCATGGCTCATATTCGATAAAAACTGCTGTTTTGCCTTCACGGCATCTTCTGCAATACGGGTTGCATCTTCAGCTATTTTTGTTGCACTTTCGGCTTTACTTTTTGCCTCTTCCGCAATGCCGGTGGCTACTTCTGCAAACACTTTGGCCTCGGTTAATTCAGTTGCAATCCTTTTCTGATCCGTAATATCTCTTGCCACAACAACAACACCAATCACATTTCCTTGTTCATCTGTATAAACGGAGCCGTTAACCAACACATCGGTGAGTTTCTGGTCTCTTATTGTTAAGGGGTAATCCGTAATAAAACCTTTGGCAAATACCTGTTGATAGCCTTCACGGGCTTTATCGGGTTTGGTGAAATAATCAAAAAAATCGGTCCCGATTAAATTCTCACGTGATATTCCTGTTATGTTCACGGATGCGTTATTCATATCTGTGATTTTTCCTTCTGTGCTTATTGTAAATAGAGGATCAAGACTTGCCTCTATAAGGCTTCTCGCGTATTGAGAGGCTAATTTTGCAGAATAACTGAACGCTTCAAGTTCTTTGTTTGCAATTTCTCTCTTTTCTTTCTCTTTGTTTTGGAAGTCAAGTTCTATATCCGCAATAACCAATTCGGCGGCTCTTTTTTCTTTTTCGCCGGTTTGAAAAAGAAGTTCTTTGTTCGCTATGAATAATTCTGCCGCTCTTTTTTCTTTCTCTTCATTTTGAAAAGCCAGTTCTTTATTTGCGATAATTAGTTCGGCTGCTCTTTTCTCTTTTTCGTCGTTTTGAAAAGCCAGTTCTTTATTCGCTATGCTTAATTCGGCGGCCCGTTTTTCTTTTTCATCGTTTTGAAAAATCAGTTCTTTATTGGCAATAATGAGTTCCGCTGCTCTTTTTTCCTTTTCGTCATTTTGAAAAACCAACTCTTTATTGGCAATGCTTAATTCAGCGGCGCGTTTATCTTTCTCTTCATTCTGAAAAACAAGTTCTATATTGGCGATGCTTAATTCCGCAGCCCGTTTTCCTTTTTCTCTATCCTGAAAAACCAGTTCTTTATTGGCAATGCCCAGCTCAGCTGCCCGTTTCCCTTTTTCTTTATCCTGAAATACCAGTTCTTTATTAGCAATTCCCAACTCGGCTGCCCGTTTTCCCTTTTCTTTATCCTGGAAGACCAGTTCTTTATTAGCAATACCCAATTCGGCAGCGCGTTTTCCTTTTTCTTCCTTTTGAAAAGCAAGTTCCTTGCGGGCAATAATTAATTCTGCTGCTAGTTTATCGTTCTCTTCTTTCTGTAAGGCAAGTTCTTCACGAACACCTGTAAGATCTTTCTTATCTGATTTTTGTTTTATAGCCATTTGCACTTTCGATCTTTTTTTAATGATTATTTCAGAATAACGTTGGCATTACCTATTTCTTCAATTGGGCTTCTCCTTCTGTCTTTTAATTGTTTAAAGTGCGAAGGGGAGAGTCCTGTGACTTTTTTAAATTGATTTGATAGATGAGCAACACCGCTGTAGTTCAGCTTATTCGCAATTTCTGTAATATTTAATTCTCCATAAATTATTAGTTCTTTTATTCGTTCAATTTTATGAGAAATAAGAAATTGCTCAATTGTTGTGCCTTGTACTTCTGAAAATAAATTTGAGAGGTAAGTATAATCATGGTTTAGTTTTTCACTCAAAAAATTTGAAAAATTTATTTTAATGATTCCATCAGAATAATGAACCATCTCGATTATTACATTTTTTATTTTTTCGATTAACATGGCCCGCTTGTCATCCATCAATTCTAGCCCGGATGCAAGGAGTGCTGTTTTTAATTGCTCGCGCTGCTCAGGTTGAATAGTTTCCATAATTTCAATTTCACCCAGGTCAACCAGTATAAAATGGAGGCCAATTTTTTTCAACTCTTGTTTCACAACCATTTTACAGCGTGAACTAACCATGTATTTAATAAAAAGCTTCAAATTTTTGTGTGGCTGGATTATTTCATCAAGTTAGGCAACTTAAAAGGGAAACTGTTGTACAATTTCAGAGAGGAGTTGTATAATTCACACTTTTGGGTTTTATTGTGTGAAATAGAAGCTGCTTTGGCCTGTAACCTCAAATAAATTACCGCAATAAAGAAATATGTAAGCACTGGGGCTTAAAGTTCGTTTTTATAGCACTTAACCTGCGTAGTTAAAAACGTATTAAATGCTGGTTTGAATATACACTTCGCAAAACAATCGAAAGAGTTACTAAACACGTATGTGTTCTATTACGGGGATGATGATTATTTTTGTTATTAAGAATTACAGATTAGTCTGTATATTTTTTAAATATCGAAGTTGCAGTATGCCCGCCAAAACCGAAGGAATTATTCAGCGCGTAATTTACTTCTTTGTTTATAGATTTTCCGGATACAATGGTCATTAACTCTTCGATTTCCTCATCTCTGTCTTTAAGATTGATCGTTGCTGGTATAATATTGTTTTTAACGGCGAGAATACAAATGATACTTTCTATTGCACCGGCAGCGCCAAGCAGGTGACCCGTCATGGATTTAGTAGCGCTTATTGCCACGAGCGCGTTACCGAAAACTTTTTGAATGCCTTTTAATTCACTTATATCACCCAGTCCGGTTGACGTAGCATGCGCGTTGATGTAATCTATTTTAGCAGCATCAATCCCCGCATCCTTTAATGCTTTTTCTATTCCTAAAGAAGCCCCGATGCCGTCGGGTGCAGTACCTGTGAGGTGATAAGCGTCGGCAGCCATTCCTCCTCCTACAATTTCTGCATAAATGGTTGCTCCCCGTTTTTTTGCGTGTTCCAGTTCTTCAAGAATAACGGCACCTGCGCCTTCACCTATGACAAAACCATCCCGGTTTTTATCGAAAGGACGGGATGCAGTTTCCGGATCATCATTTCTTTTCGATAAGGCCTGCGAAGCTCCGAAACCTCCTACAGAGGCTTCAGTAATTGCAGCTTCAGAACCACCCGCAACCATTACAGTCGCTTTCCCAATACGGATGGTATCAAACGCATTTATGATAGCGGTGTTAGAAGAGGCACAGGCTGAAACTGTACAATAGTTGGGCCCGTGAAGTCTGTTGCGGATAGAGATGACACCAGCTGCAATGTCGACGATCATTTTGGCTATAAAAAAGGGGTTGAAACGTGGTGTACCGTCTCCACTATGAAATTCTCTCAGTTGTTCTTCAAAGGTTGCAATGCCTCCGTTGCCGCTGGCCCAAATCACACCAATTTCAGCCCTCTGCGTGAGGTCCATTTTCTCAAAATCCAAACCTGAATCCTTGATGGCTTGTTCTGAAGCGGCAATGGCATATTGTGTAAAAAGATCGTACTTGCGCATTTCTTTTTTGTCTCCATAATCATCCGGGTTAAAATTTTTAACCTCGCAGGCAAAACGTGTTTTAAATTTGGATGCGTTAAACTTTGTAATTGGTCCAACTCCGTTCTTTCCTGCAATTATATTTTTCCAGAACTCCTCTGTTGTATTTCCAAGAGGTGTAATGGCTCCAAGGCCTGTGATCACAACACGTTTCATATCTTTTGTTTTTTATTTTTCAATCCCAGTTTTTAATAGGTTGGAATATGCACGTGCAATTAAACGATTTTTTTCTTCATTCCAAACTTCACACTGAACATTTACAATTTGTCTGCCTTTTTTTATTAACGTAGTATCCGCAATAATAATGTCTTCTTCTTTTGCAGGAGAAAAATAATCCACCACAAGGTTTAAGGTTGTATAAAAGTGGGTTTCATTGAACGAAAACATGGTCGCGCCGATCACATCGTCTATTATTGCTGCCGTAACACCACCATGAAGACTGCCCATAGGATTTGTCATTTCTTTTCTTACGGTATACTGAAAGGACAACCTTCCTGTTTCCGCCACCAGCACAATAGGTTTTAACCAGCTCATAAAAGGGGAAGGGGTAGAAGCAAATTCTTTTCCAATATGGTGTTGAAGTATTTCTAATTGATTATTTGGGCCCATTGGTTTTTTGTTAAATAAAGTATGTACAAATTTCTGAACTTTTGAAACAAATCATTTAGCGACTTAGTTTAAGTTTTCAATAACAATTGCAGAAGCACCGCCGCCGCCATTGCAGATAGCAGCTATACCATATTTACCGCCTTCCTGTTTTAGAACTGAAATGAGTGTAGCAATAATGCGTGCGCCGGATGCTCCTATGGGATGACCAATGGCGACTGCTCCCCCATACACATTTATTTTATCAGGATTAAGTCCTAGGATTTGCTGGTTGGATAGCACAACAGAAGCGTAGGCCTCATTTATTTCAAAGAAATCGATATCTTCCAGTTTAAGTTCCGTTCCTTTCAAAGCTTTGGGAATAGCAAGCGCGGGCGATGTTGTAAACCATTCGGGAGCCTGTGCTGCATCGGCGTAAGAAATTATTTTTGCTAAGGGCTTTAAATTGTATGTATCAACGGACTCTTTAGAGGCGAGTACCAGCGCAGCTGCTCCATCATTGAGATTACTTGAGTTGGCGGGGGTTAAATTTCCGCCCTCTTCGAAAACCGGTTTTAGTTTTGATACTTTTTCAAAGATGATCTTATCAATGTCTTCGTCGCGTTCTATAGTAATTGTGCCATTTTTTTGTACAACGGGAATGGGAATCATTTCATTTTTGAATTTATTATTTTTTGTGGACGCTTGCGATTTTATGTATGATTGAACAGCAAAGGCATCCAGTATTTCGCGGCTAAGACCGTATTTACGGACACCAATCTCAGCGGCGTTACCCATATGGAAGTTATGATAAACGTCCCAAAGGCCGTCTTTGGTCATTCCATCAATTAATTTCAGGTCGCCCAGTTTTGTTCCCTTACGGATGTTTGCATAATGTGGTACATTGCTCATACTTTCCATTCCACCTGCTACAACAATGTTTTCCAAACCTAATTGTATTTGCTGCGCTCCGAGCATGGTTGCTTTCATCCCCGACGCGCATACCTTATTAATGGTTGTGGCGTCTGTTTTATCCGGAATGCCGGCAAAGATAGAGGCCTGGCGCGCTGGCGATTGACCAAGGTTAGCACTTAAAACATTTCCCATATAAACCGAGTCAATATTCTCAACGGAGATGCCAGCGCTTTCATAAGCGGCTTTTATAGCAATGGCTCCCAGTTGAGTGGCTGATAAATGAGAAAGACTTCCAAGGAGCGCACCTACGGGTGTTCGTTTTGCGGCGATGATGTATACTTCTTTTTTCATGCGATTTTTTGTACCGATCGGTATATTTTTGGTTAAAAAAATTATTTTTTGATTTCTGTTTTAATAATGTAAATTATTCTGTCGAGTGCTAAGATCAAATGCGTTTGAGTATTCATGATCTTCCCCAGCATAATGCCGCCTTCAAGAAGTGTAATGATCATGTAAGCATATTCCTGTGTGTTTATGTTCTTTTTAAATTCTCCGTTTTCTTTTCCTTCTTCAATTATACTGCTAATGCTTTTGATCCAGCGTTTGATACTATTCTGAACATGTACTTTTAAAAAAGACAGGTTGTCATCAGCTTCTACAGAGGCGTTCTGAAGCGGGCAGCCGCCTTTTTCGAATACTTTTTTCCAATTGTGTCTGTAATACTCCGTTATACCGGTTAATTTGTCAAGTGCCTTTTCTTTGCTGGTAACGTATTCTGAGATATGTGCGTTGACGGAGCGGATGTTGTATGCGAATGCTGCTACTGCTACTTCGTTTTTATTTTCGAAGTTACCATAGATCGAACCCTTGGTTAAACCTGTTGCAAGTATAAGATCATTCAGGGAAGTACCCGAATAACCCTTTTTATTAAAAATAGGCGCTGACTTCTCTATAATGTAGTCGCGTGTTTTTTCGGCCTTTGACATGTTATTTTACAATTTCAGGTACGAATGTACGTAATATACCGATCGGTATATTATTATTTAAGAAATTTAATATATGGTTGATGGTTTAAGATCCTAAACCTTTACTTCTTTCCATTTTCCTTTTTTGAAATAATACCATGCTACGAGGGCAATAAGCGCTTCTGCAACGGGTATGGCAATAAAAGCGCCGGTAGCTTTCATGTCAAGACTTATTGATAAAAAGTAGGCAAGGGGAACCTGGAAGAGCCAAAAGCAAACAAAGTTTATCATGGTTGGTGTTTTTGTGTCGCCTGCACCATTCAACGCCTGTGTCATTACCATAGAGAGTCCGTAAAAGACATACCCGTAGCCAATGATCTGCAAAGCTCTTGCTCCGTAAGCTATCACTTCTTCGTCGTGACTAAAAAAGCGGATGATGGGATTTGAAAAG
>JAYSYG010000507.1:0-3864 GCA_043716685.1 Sphingobacteriaceae bacterium
GCTCCTTGCATACATGCGGCTCGATCTCAAGCGTTAAGCCATCCAGATTGTACTTAAAGGGTTGAAATTGGTGTTTGTAGGCGGCCAGTTCCAATGGACTGAGGAAATGGAGAAGAACCGGATTGTTTTCAGGCGTTTCAATATCGCCTAGGCCTTTTACTTTGGCCAGTTTCTTTTGGATTTTCATAAGGCTTTGATCTTAAGATGTTAGAAATCCGGCAGATCATTTATTATGAAATCGGTTGAAAATTAGCAATTTTAAACGAATATGGAAAATTCTGTTTTTGTTAAATGAGATCACCAAAGATTACAATTGACAATTGCAAGGAGCTTGCTCACTCCCGAAAAGGCAAATGCCTTTCCAAAGCCATTACCACTGACCGCAAGTTAAAGTGGAAATGCGAAAAAGGTCATGTGTGGCAATCAAGAATTGATCACATAAAACGCGGATCTTGGTGTCCAAAATGTGCAAAGGAACTGTCCGGCATAAAAAGGCGTTTATCAATAAATGAAATGCGGCAACTGGCGGTCAATAGAGGTGGAAGCTGCCTATCCTCAAACTACGTGAACACGTTAACCCATCTCCAGTGGATTTGTTCCAAAGGTCATCAATGGAAAACTTCCCCAGCAAGTATCATATCGGGTACCTGGTGTCCGGTTTGTTCAGGAACAAAAAAGAAGACACTTGAGGAAATTAAAGCATACTGTAAGACAAAGGATGGATGGTGTTTAAGCAAATCATACTCAGATGTAAAATCAAAACTATTGTTTAAATGTAAGCTGGGTCATAGGTGGAATGCGGTGGTAGAATCGGTGCTGCGTGGCGGCTGGTGCCCTGTATGTGCTGATGTGATCAGGGCAAAGAAAAAAGCGCTCAATATTACAGAGCCTATTTTGCTTGCGCAGCAGAGGAATGGCAAGCTGCTTTCTGCTGAGTACAAAAACACTTCTACCCCTTTGCTGTGGCTTTGCGAAAAGGGACACAAATGGAAAGCGAGGTTTTACAATGTTAAAACAGGCACTTGGTGCCCGTATTGCGCTGGTAAAATTATAACCCGGAAAGATGTATGTAAGACAGTTAAAGAAAGAGGAGGCACGCTGTTATCTGACGAGTACAATTCAGCCAAGGTCAAGCTAAGATTAACGTGTAGTAATGGACATCCTTTTAGAATGACATGGGACGTTATAAAAAGGGGTGGCTGGTGCCCCCAATGCTCCTCATCCATTGGTGAGCGGATATGCAGAGAATATTTTCAACAAATTTTTGATTGTGAGTTTCCGAAATCGCACCCGGAGTGGCTAATCTCTGAAGACGGCTTTAAGATGGAACTCGATGGGTATTCATCATTAAAAAAGATCGCGTTTGAGCATCATGGCAGGCAGCACTATACCTTTAATTCCAGGTTCTACTTCGATAAGAAAAAGTCAGAGTTTAATAGGCGAGTGCGGATGGACGCAAGGAAAAAAAAGATTTGCACTAGCCGAGGTGTGCGCCTGATTCAAATACCGGAAATCCCTCATTTACTCGCGTTATCGGAAGTCTATTCGTTCCTTAAAAAAGAACTCGAAAAGTCCGGAATAAATATCCAAAAAGACGAAGGCTCCCTGTGTTTGAATTGGAAAGCTATTTATAGTTCATATCAGACAGAAAGATTTCAGCAAATTCAGAGAATTGCAAAAAGCAAAAAGGGAATTTGCCTGTCAAGCGGCTACCTGAATAACACAAGTAAAATGAGATTTAAGTGTAAAGATGGCCACGAATGGGAAGCCGTGCCGGTTGCTATTTTTAGAGGCGGCTGGTGTCGGACTTGCTTTTACAATAAAAGACGAAAAATAAGCTCCATTTAACCTGCCGGTGTTATAGCTAAGGCTTGAATGGATTTTAAGCTACCAGGATGGCATTCTACTAGCCATGTCGATATGGCGTTTCCAGGTTTCAACAGCTTTTTTATACGACTGGCTTGCTTCTCCTGAATCTTTTTGCAATTGCAATACTTCCTGGTAATCTTCTCCTACTGCCCGCCACATTTCAGCTTTAAAGATACAGGCAGTGCGGGCTTGGCCCTCATTAACAGGACAGGATGCTGCAATCGCGTCGGCATAGTGGTAGCAAGCTTGAACGTCTCCTTCTAAGCAAAAGTCAAGGTCTGATTTCACGTTAAGCACGATTTCGACACGCTCCAATTTTTCTTCCGAATCGTAATTTATCTTTACTGCAAAAGACGTGTCGCGGTAACCGTTGCGTTTTAATTGCACAACTTCAGTTTTTATTCCTTCACCCTGCAGGTCGGCAAACTGGAATTTGCCAAATGAATCCGTAGAATCTCTTTTAAAACCATGCTGGCCGAATATAACCGAAACGCCGTTTAAGCCATTTCCTTTTTTGTCTGTTACAATGCCCGACAATTCTTTTCCCTTAGGATGAACCCAGCCAAGGATCTTCTGGACGTTTTCCCACTGGGCAACAATAAATCCAATAACTAACCCTCCGATGACGATACCAACAATTAACTTATTATTCTGCGCCCGCTTCGTAATTTTCTCTTGCAAGGTATCCTCCTCACTTTTCTCCTGTTCCTTTTTAGTAAACTCACCTGCATTGCATCATACCTTTGAATATATTTATCAAATAGCTGTGCCAGTTTCTCGCCTTGCTCAACTAAAAAAGAACTGTATTTGTTAAAGTGGTCTAAGTCAAAGTACTTTTCCCATTTATTTTCTACGCAGTAAAAGGCATAATAAGTGCGGGTAACATGCTTAAAGTTTCTCAGGTCAAAAGGATGCTCAGGTACATAATCATCAAAAGTGTCCAGGTGTTTTAAACCTGTAAATTTATCATTATCGAAATACCTGGCAGTTCGTTCATTTACATCCTTCTCATAGTCCTTATAGGATTCTTTATTCCAAGTTTGAATGTTGTTAAGTAACGCTTCTGGCTTAGGGTAGATGTGATTTCGGTAAGATTTGATCTGGTGGAACAGACTTTTAATGATGATCGTATTATTAGCGAAGATATTGTGTGTGATCTCTCCTTCGGCCAGTTCAAAAAGTGATTCAAAGTGCTTTACTTTTTGTTTTATATGTTCATCGGGCGAATATAAAAACACATCGTCCGGTGAAACGCGAAGGGATTCCGAAAAGTCGAACGCAAATTCCTTTTCCCAAAATTCGTAAAATGTATTTACGATCAGATTTATATTGGTAAAATTCGGCGTCATATCTGTAATGCACCGTCATTTGGTTGTAAAGCTCTTTATCCTCTCCCTGCAAATCTCCTCCGTCATTTTTCTGAGCACCTGCACCCGTTCACTCAGGTAATCCAGGTCTTCTTTAGAGATCACATAATCATCACTGTAGCGGGCATCTACATAAGCTCGTTTGAGCAGATCAAAACGACGTCTTTCCTCTGGCGAGGCCTGTGGAAACGCCTTGCTAAACTCCATATCACAGGCTTTAGCCAGGTTACCCAAATCTTCAATATTATGCGTTTTTGGTTTGTACCCGGTAAATACTAGCTGAATTGCGCCATAATAGCGCTCCGTAGCTTGGTGTAATTGAAATGCCGCCTGATTGTACCTTGCTTTTTCAAAGTTATTAGTATAGTCGTCGAAAAAGAAATCTGCGCTTGTAAACCATTTATCAAAATCCTTTTGAGCCTTAGTCTGAATCTCGGCAGGGCTCATATCACGCTTATCTTCCAGTTGATAACGATTGGTGGTAAACAGCAGGATCCCTTCCTTCTTAATGTCTCCAAAAAAGTAATTGCCTTCACGCAGCTCATGGTTCACAAATTCCATTCCATGATAGATTGGATGAACCGGCGTTTTTAATTTCAGCTCGTTTAACCTGGTGCTGATGGATTGC
>JAYSYG010000508.1:0-3844 GCA_043716685.1 Sphingobacteriaceae bacterium
GACCTGGAAGATGGGCTCCAATATTATTCCGCCCTCGAAAGTGGCTGCAAATGCATTGTAACAGAGGATCTTAATGACTTTTATTTTTCGGAAATAGAAGTGTTGACAAGTCGCGCGTTCCTCGAAAATTATATTTTCTAAGAACTATTTCTTTTTATTATCTTTAAATACTTGAAAAATCATCTACTCATACTTGGCTTTGTCGTAGTTTTAATAGTTTCGTGTGCAAAGAAAAAAGTACCCCAGGATACTTCTATTTTGGGTTTAGACTATTATCCAACAACTTCCGGAAAATTTGTAGTTTACGATGTCGACAGTATTGTTTACACAGAGCTTCCTAAAGATACACTGGCTTACAAATACCGCATTAAAGAAAAGCTAACAGATATGTATACCGATAACGAAGGGCAGCCCGCTATCAGACTGGAAAGGTATATCAAAAGGTATAATCCGTTAAAGTCTTATGATAGTATTCCCTGGACTATCAAGGAGGTATGGATGGTGAATGCAACTGATAAAAGCATTCAGGTAGTAGAGTCGAATGTAAGGTTTACTAAACTTACCTTTCCTGTGCAGAAAAAAAGTACCTGGAATGGCAACGCCAATAATACTGGCGGAGAACGCGATTACACCTACGATTACATTGATAACAAGGAAATCATTAATACTAAGGTTTTTGAAAATGTCTTACGTGTGAAGCAAAAGGACTACCGCACACTCATCTCATACGCCTTTTATACCGAAAAATACGCTAAAGGTGTTGGTTTGGTTTACAGGGAAATAAAGGATCTTTTATCTAATACAATTATTGCAAATAAGCCCGTAGAAGACAGGATCGAAAGCGGGATAATTTATAAACAAACATTGGTTACTTATGGTCATGAATAAAAAAATCTTTTCGCTCGCTCTTGTTGTTTATTTTTCTCTTTGCAGTGTAAATCTCTTTTCTCAATTTAAATACTGGGTACGTCTAAAAGACAAAACGGGAACACCTTATACCATATCAAACCCTTCTGCTTTTCTTACTTCTAAATCTATTTTAAGAAGAACTACATACAACATTCCTGTTGATGCTTCCGATCTGCCGGTTAATCCTTCTTATGTTAGCCAGATTGCCGGAGTAACCAATGTCACCGTATTATTTTGTTCAAAATGGCTGAACGGGGTTGTTATTTCTGTTCCCACACGTTCGCAAGCAGTTACAGCCTTAGCCACAATAAAAACCTTTTCTTTTGTGCTCGATACAACCAAGGTAAAAAAATACAATCCAAATATTAAAGAACCTGTAAACACAAATCCACAGACAGAAGTTCCTTTTGCCCGCACTTCAAGTGAAACTTCAGGTGGCTATAATTACGGTGGCTCTTACTGGCAGAATAAACAGGTAAATGTAACCTGTCTGCACGATATGGGTTTCAGAGGGCAGGGTATTACCATTGGGGTAATGGACGCTGGATTTGCAAATGTAGATACTTACAACGTATTTGACAGCCTCAGGAACCGCGTAGGTATTCTTGGGACACGCAATTTTGCTGACGGGGGAACAAACGTATATTTAGGCAGCACCCATGGAACAGCCGTACTCTCCTGCATGGCTGGAAATAAACCGGGCCGGACACTTGGTTCAGCGCCACTTGCAAATTTCTGGTTATTCCGCACCGAAGAAGGAGGGGAAACCTTGAGCGAAGAATACAACTGGGTGAGAGCAGCAGAATTTGGTGACAGTGTTGGGGTAGATATGTTTACAACGTCCCTGGGTTACACAGATTTCGATTATCCCGAAATGAATCATACCTATTCAACCTTAACAGGAAGAAAAGCACCTATGAGCATTGCTGCGAATATGGCTGCACGTAAAGGGATCTTCGTTTTAAACGCTGCCGGTAATGAAGGTGCAGGATCCTGGCATTATGTGAGTGTGCCAGGGGATGCGGATAGTATTTGTACAGTAGGGGCTATCGACAGCCTTGAACTTGTTCCCGCTTTTAGCTCCGTAGGGCCTACCGCTGACGGGCGGATTAAACCTGAACTTGTAGCAAGAGGTGTAGGAGCCTGGATCTGTGATGGAAGTTTTGATGGCTATCCCGGCAACGGAACCTCTTTTGCAACTCCCATTCTTGCGGGTGCAGTTGCTTGTTTCTGGCAGGCACATAGGTCTTACAACAATATACAGATCCTCGATACACTTAAAAAAGGTGCAAACAATCATTGCAGTCCAAATAACTCAAGAGGTTGGGGTTTGCCTAAAATGTGTCCCGTAAAAATTCTCATCAAGTCTTCTGCGTTATTGAGCGAGAGAACCTCACATTCTGGAATTAAGGTAAAGTTTATCGCCATTTCATCAACTGCACAAACAGATTCTACCTATACAACTACTGATGGTACATATTCCATTTACCTGAGCGCTGGTTACTATAAGATCGTTTTCTCAAAGAACTATTTTGTAACTGAGTATTATAACAATACTGCCAACACCATGTTAGACATTTGTTACCTCCTGAGCCAGGTAACTTTAAAGCCTTCTCCCGGAGCACCTGAAATTCCATTTGATTTTACTGTTTTTGCCGATCGGGCAAGTCTGCAGATGTCTCTATTACTAACAGACGCCGGTTACGAATATATAACTATTGATGTATATGACCTGAATGGAAAGCACTTAATTTCGCGTGAGGCAGATGCAAATGCAACCACTATCCAGTTCGATATTCCTGCTCTTACTGATGAGATCTATCTCATTAAAGTAAAAACCGATAAAGGCACAAAAACTAAAAAGGTTCTTAAACTATAGTGAAGAATAGGTATGTTCCAAAACACACGCACAATCAAGCTTAATTAATTGTATGAATCCATTACCTTCAGGTTCCACCCTGAATAAAATCATTATTGTAGCTGCCCTGGGCTATTTTGTTGATATCTATGATCTTGTACTTTTTAGCGTGGAGAGAAAAGACAGTCTTACCGCTATTCTTGGGCCTCAATTCGCCACACCTGAAAATCTAAAAAACATCGGGATGTCATTGCTTAACTGGCAAATGGGAGGTATGTTGCTGGGTGGACTTTTCTGGGGTATTCTTGGCGATAAAAAAGGAAGGCTTTCAGTTTTGTTCGGCTCCATTTTAATGTATTCTCTGGCAAACATTGCAAACGGCTTTGTAACTAGCGTTCCCTGGTACGCGGCGTTAAGGTTCATATCAGGTTTTGGTTTGGCTGGGGAGCTGGGTGCGGGTATTACCCTGGTGAGTGAAACCATGAGCAAAGAACGGCGGGGAATAGGCACTATGATCGTTGCTACAGTGGGGGTTTTTGGTGCAGTGGTTGCCGGTTTTATGGGCGATGTGATTACCGATTGGCGCTGGAGTTTCTTTATTGGCGGAGGCATGGGCCTGGTTTTATTGGTACTAAGGTTTGGTGTGCTGGAATCCGGTATGTTCGAAAGTGTCTGTAAAACAGAAATAAGCAAAGGAAACTTTCTTGATCTTTTCAGGAGCCGCAAAAGGGCAGGGCAGTACCTCAGTGTTATTATGGTAGCTGTGCCTGTGTGGTACGTTATGGGCATCCTTATCACCTTTGCCCCTGAGATCTTTGCCTCTATGGGTATAACACATTTTAAGCCAGATGCTGGCAAATCCATTATGTATGCCTACCTGGGAATTACTGTCGGCGACGTTGCCAGTGGACTCCTCAGTCAGCTTCTCAAAAGCCGTAAAAAAGCCCTGGCAGTTTTTATGATCCTGACATTTTTATCCATCTTCCTTTACTTTCAATATGCCATAATTTCAGAAGTACACTACTACGTTATTGTTTCTATTATTGGCTTTGCAACAGGCTATTGGGCTGTATTTAT
>JAYSYG010000509.1:0-3834 GCA_043716685.1 Sphingobacteriaceae bacterium
CACCATAATAAGTACCCCATTGGCGCACACCAGCTCCATCGAATTTCACTAAAAAAGCATCCCCCCAACTTCCCCCGTTGTTTGAAACTTGATGGCTGCCGGGAGTGGCTATGATCGTACTTGTACCCGTGGTCTCCGTGATGCCACAGAGATAAACGTTCCCTGAATTATCCGTACATACACCATGTCCCTCATCGTCAGAAGCACTTCCATAATATGTTCCCCAAATCCGGACCCCATTACTGTTAAATTTTACCAGAAAGGCCTCGGCAGAAGTAAAACCACTGGGCATATTTCCTCCTATAACCGGCTGGTGGCTCCCAGGAGTGGCAATAACGCCCAACGAATTGGTCCCCGTGGTGCCAGCCATATAAACATTGTCACTTGCGTCGGTTGCGCATCCGGCTCCGTACTCTACATCGATACCGCCATAATAAGTCCCCCAGAGCCTTACACCTGAAGAATTAAATTTAACCAAAAAGGCATCCATAATGGCTCCCCCTTTGATTACCTGGTGACTTCCCGATGTGGCAATGCCTGCCGAAGAAAAGGTTGTACCGCTAATATAAACATTTCCAGATCCATCGGCAGTACAACTACCAAATACGTCTTCTTCAAGCGAGCCACCGTACCAGGTGCCCCATGACCGGATGAGCGGATCGATTATCAGGGGCAGGCCTCTGTCGTATTGTCCAATATCGAAACTAAGTATATTCCCTGTTTTTGTCCAGCGAGCTGCTATTTGCTTCCCATTCTGAAATACGATTGGAGCGCCTTCTTCAATATCACCCAGCAGTGTATGTATCAGCACAGACCCGTCACTTTTTATGGTTATGTTTTCTGCACCCTCAATGTTCAATTGTATGTTTTTATAATTGGTATAAGGCGCAACGATAAAATCATATTTCAAATTGCCCTTTTTCTCATAATAATGCAGGTCGATATTTTCATAAATATTTTTGTAGGTAACACCCGTGTAGGTTTTAACATTGTGTATCCCGTTCGGGCAAACTTCCAAGTAATAATTAGTACAACTGACAAGTTCCTGGTCCGTTTGAGTTAAGGCATTTGGATTACAATTCAGCCAGCTCAAGTCGAGGCGGTAAATAGTTGTTTGCCCGGGTATTTTTTTCACGCCCTTGAATTTTGGATCTTTTATTTCTTCCCATGAATCAATCCGGTAAAACTGGTAGCTGATGCCATTGTTAAGTAAATAATAAGAGAGACCATTCATACTCCCACTGAACAATATATCCGGTCGCGGTTTGTAGTTTTGATCGCTTATCTGGCCCTTGTTCTCAGTAAAGTTTATCGTTTGAGCCTGTTTTTGGAGTTCGGAAAAACTGTAACCCGGTTTTTTCGCGATCAGCGCAACCGTAATCATTACGCCTAGACTAATCAAAAAGTATTTATTCATAATTATAGAATTGAGCTTCAAAGTTAAGCAGATTAAACGCAAATGAAAACCACATACTCAATTTTTGACACGTTTACATTCAGCACCCGGAAAGAAAAAATTCCGTGTATACTACGTAAGAAATACTAAAAATTTGATCTAAAGATATCAAAAATATTAAAACAAAAAATTGGGTATTCACCTTTAGAACCCTATTTTTGTAACTCTTTAAAAGAAAAAGAAATAATGGCGAATTTTGATTTGATCATGCCTAAAATGGGCGAAAGTGTAGCAGAAGCTACTATTATTAAGTGGACAAAAAACGAAGGGGATAAGATTAAACTTGACGAAACAGTTTTAGAGATCGCCACCGATAAGGTAGATAGTGAGATTCCCTCACCTTTTGAAGGCACTTTAATAAAACGCCTTTTTAATGAAGGAGATGTGGTGCAGGTAGGTGCCGTGATTGGCGTTATCAGTAGCGATGCCAGTGCATCGGCAAGTGATTCCCCGAAAACCTCCGCTCCTGAAACCAAAAAAGCCGAAACCATTCAGCCTGCTGCACAGGTAAGCGCCCCTGCTTCAGTGGCCAATACAAATTATGGTGATTCTGATAAATTTTACTCTCCACTCGTTAAAAGCATTGCAAAAGAAGAAGGTATTTCCCTGGAAGAGCTGGAATCAATAAGAGGAAGCGGCCAGGAAGGGCGCGTTACCAAAGCAGATATTCTGGCTTATTTGCCAAACCGGAATAAACAAGGCGCAACCAAAACAACAGATGCGCCTTCTACGCAAAGCACTCAAAAAACAGACCCGATAGCTATCGGGAGTAAACCGGCATCTATGGGCATTGTTACAGTAGGTGAACATGCTATTATTGTGAACCGCCCCGCGGTATCTGTTGGGGCTGGTGACGAGATCGTGGAAATGGACCGCATGCGCAAAATGATCGCCGATAATATGGTGATGAGCAAGCATGTGTCGCCACATGTTACTTCTTATGTAGAGGCAGATGTAACGAACCTGGTAATGTGGAGAGATAAGGCTAAAAAAGAATTCGAAAAACGCGATGGTGAAAAATTAACTTTTACTCCACTCTTTATCGAGGCGGTAGCACGAGCCATTAAAGATTTCCCAATGATCAATGTATCGGTAGATCAAACCGGAACTAAAATTATTAAGCGTAAGAACATCAATATTGGCATGGCTGCGGCTTTACCAACAGGAAACTTAATTGTACCAGTGATCAAAAATGCAGATGAGAAAAATCTCCTTGGCATTACCAAAGCTGTAAACGATCTTGCCAACCGTGCCCGTGCAAATAAATTACTACCCGATGAGATCCAGGGCGGGACATTTACCCTGACAAATGTTGGCAGCTTTGGAAATTTAATGGGAACACCCATTATTTTACAACCGCAAGTTGCCATTCTTGCAGTGGGCAGTATTAAAAAAAAACCAGCTGTGCTTGAAACGCCACAAGGCGATGTGATTGCCATCAGACAATTTATGTTCCTTTCTTTAAGCTACGATCACCGCGTTGTAGATGGCTCTTTGGGCGGAACATTCTTAAGACGTGTTGCTGATTACCTTGAGCAATGGGATATTAACAGAACTGTTTAAACGCCCGAAAAACTTTAAGAAAATTATGAGAAAACACCGATGACTTTATTCAATGAGGTAAGAAATTGGTTTTTCTCTGATTATAAAATTCTAATTCTGTCCCTTGTAATAAGTGTCATTACTTTTCCATCTTACGATCTTTATTATTTACCCGGAATAGATGGCCCCCTCCCGTGGGTTTTTAACTACTTTGCCGATGGTCATTTTAAACTGGGGCAAAACGTCTTATTTCCGCACGGGCCATTGGCATTTTTACTTTATCCTTTGCCTGTTGGAAATAATCTGCTTGTAGGTTCTGCTCTCACCTTTGCCTTTTCATTTTTATTAAGTGTTAGTGCCTTCAAAATTTATTTTCACTTAAAAGAAGAAAATTACTTGGTACCCGCATTACTAACACTCATTTTGCATGCGGTAGTTGATCTCCAACTTCTGATCATTGCTTTAACGCTGAGTTACGTCATTCTTTTTGAATGTACTTTAAAAAAAACATATCTTATTTTATCCGTTTTTTTCTGCATTCTTAATTTATACATTAAAACATATGGCGGCGTTATCTGTGGTCTCATACTTTTCTCCTATTTTATAAACCAGGTGCTTGTGAAGAAAAATTATAACACCGGCGGGTAGATCATCCTCTTCTTCCTTCTATTTTATTTTATGGCTCTCACTTTATCACACGTTGAGCGGTTCTTTTAATTTTATGCGCGGGCAAATAGAATTATCGGCAGACAATTCCGAAGCAGTTTCTTTTTACCAGGTAAATAACTGGTGGTGGCTTACGCTAAGTTTAATTTCGTTACTATTAATTCCCTTTT
>JAYSYG010000510.1:0-11526 GCA_043716685.1 Sphingobacteriaceae bacterium
AAAATTTTTTACAAAAGGGTATTATGCTTTATTGACTGGTACACTTTATGAATCAAAATATAAAGGATCAGATGGTATAGAACATAATACTGCGTTCAACGGAAAATACGTGTATAATATTTTAGCAGGAAAAGAATTTAAAGTTGGAAAGGAAAAACGTAACGTGATTTCCATTGGCGTAAAAATGACCCAGGCAGGAGGACGCTATTATACTCCGGTTGACCTGGCAGCTTCACAACTGGCGCAAACCCAGGTATTGCAGGGAGATGCTTACGCCTTTAGCCAAAGGAACCCTGACTTTTTCAGGCTGGATATAAAAACAGGATTTACGCTTAATTCAAAACATTCAAAAGTATCGCAATCTTTATTTTTTGATATCCAGAATATCACAAATAATAAAAATGTATTTGCACAGCGTTATAATCCTGTTACCAATACGGTGAACACTGCCTACCAGATTGGCTTCTTTCCTAATTTTGTTTATAAAATACAGTTCTAACACCATCATTTATGGCAGCGTTTAACAGATATGTAAATAGCCCCCAAATTTAAAATTAGAAACGCCATGAAAAAAATACTTGTTATCAACGGACATCCTACAAAAAATAGTTTTTGTAATGCGTTAAGCGATACTTACACTTCGGCTGCCTCTTCAGCTGGCAATCAACTGGTACTCTTAAATTTATTTGACCTGGATTTTAATATTAATTTTGAGGGTGGCTATTCCAAAGAAAAGCAACCTGAAAAAGATATTTTATTCGCGCAGGAAAAAATAAAATGGGCAGATCATATTGTTATTGTGCATCCTGTTTGGTGGGGTTCCGTTCCGGCCCTGCTAAAAGGTTTTTTCGATTCTGCACTTTTACCTGGTTTTGCTTTTAAATACAGGCAGAATAGCCCTTTCTGGGATAAATTATTAAGTGGTAAAACAGCACACATCATTTATACATCTGACACACCTATTTGGCTGTACACCTGGTTTTTCGGAGCGCCTTCTGTTGCACAAGTAAAAAAAAGAACGCTTCAGTTTTGCGGAATCAGTCCTGTAAAAGTAACCGGCATTGGCCCCATTCGTAAGTCAACAATAGAATTCAGGCAAAAATGGATTGAAAAAATAAAAGAATTAGGACAGAAAGCTGACTAACACCTGAACATAATTTATTAATTTTAAGCAATGCGAAATAAAAAGATACGATTCGTGTATATGATCCTTGTTGGGATTTGTATTTCATTTTTGCTGGACACTATCGTACAAAATCAGTTAGAACACAATCGCTTTTTAGACTTTTTAATTTCGATTATTATTACCATGCTCGTTTGGGAAGGAAATTTGGTAATTGACAGGCAACTGGACAAAAAATTTGCCTGGCAGAAGGGTCCCGGAAAGCGAATACTTATACACCTACCTGTAAGTTTAGTATTTAGCAGCGGTGTCATTTACGCGTCCATCCTGGCCTTTAACGCGTATGTGTGTACGTTTCCCGATGAGGCCCGGCATCGGTTTATGCTAATTGCGGTTATTATTGGCATACTCGTTTCCATCATTTTATTAACCCTTGAAATAGGGTCTCAGTTTTTCGGTAACTGGAAACATTCGTTATTGGAAGTTGAAAAATATAAAACAGAGAGCCTGCAGGCACAACTTCAGAATTTAAAAGACCAGATCAACCCGCACTTCATGTTCAATAATCTCTCAGTACTTTCTTCTCTTGTTTATAAAGACCAGGATAAGGCCGTCGATTTTATTAATGAACTTGCTAAAGTATACAGGTATGTGCTGGATAGCCGGAACAGCGAGCTTGTGAGCCTGAAGGAAGAACTTACGTTCACAAATTCTTACCTTTATCTTCTCCAGATCCGTTTTGACAAGAACCTTGTTTTTAAAATGGACATACCCGAAGAGAAAAAACATCTTTTATTGCCTCCCATGGCTCTTCAAATGTTAATAGAAAATGCCGTAAAACATAATGAAATTTCCACAGAATTTCCTCTGACCATTCACATTGGAATCAATAATGGTAAAATAGAAGTGAGTAATAATTTGCGTTTACGCAGTAGTCCGGAGGTAAGTTGTAAGACTGGCTTAAAAAATATAAAGGAACGCTATAAATTCTTTAGCACAGAACATGTGGAGATCGAAGAAACAAAAAGTATATTCTCAGTGCGGTTACCACTATTAAAAGCAAAATGAAGGCGATTATTATAGAAGACGAAAAATTATCGGCAGAGCATTTAACGAACCTATTGAGGAAAGTGGATAGTGGGATCCAGGTTATTGCAACTTACGATTCTGTAAAGAAAAGTGTGGAGGAATTTAAAAAAGGCATCAAGGCAAATCTTCTTTTTGTAGATGTACACCTGGCAGACGGGATCAGCTTTGATATTTTTTCTAAGATTTCAATTGATACACCGGTTATCTTTACAACAGCTTATGACGAATATGCGATCAAAGCGTTTAAAATAAACAGCATCGATTATTTATTAAAGCCTATTGGGCTGGCAGATCTTAAAAATGCCATTGATAAATATAAAAAACTCAATGGCTCGGGGCAAGCGACCATGCTGGAAAACTTCAGCAATGCCTATCAAACCATTACTAAACAATTTAAGAACCGCTTTATGGTGAAAACTGGCGATACCATTTCAACAGTTAAAACCGAAGACATTTCTCATTTTATTTCTGAAGATGGCGCAGTGCTGCTTGTGTCCGAAAATAAGAGGTATGTGATCGATTATACGCTAGACACATTAGAGACGATGGTTTCTTCTGATTTGTTTTTCCGGATCAACAGGAAAGTTCTGGTGAATATTAGTAGCATTCGTAAAGTAAGTTCTTATTTTAACAGCCGTCTCAAATTAAACCTGGCTTCTTTGAATGAGGACGACTCTATAGTGAGTCGTGAAAGGGTAAATGATTTTAAAGCATGGTTAGATAAATAAGCATTTCTGGGCGATTAAACTCATCTAATATATTACAAACCTTCATTTTTATTCGTCTGAACTCATACCGAAATTCATACAAAAGCCGTGTAAATCTTACATGCCTTTAACTTTCACTTATCTTAACTTTAATTTACGCTACTGAGTTCTTATCTTTGTCTTTGTAAAGCAATCTATAAGGAAAGGAAAATGACACTAGCGGAATTTAATACACTGGATCTTGATCACCGCTGCGAGGCCATCTGGGAATGGGGATTTTATATCAGCAGAAACAAAACTGAAAAATTAAATAAGGTACTGTATTCTTTGAATGGCTTTTTCGCCGAAATGGTCCTCCGGCTGGAGGATAACAAAATTACAGACGTGATCGCATACGATAAAGTTACCCCGGTTAAACAAACGGGCTATTTTATTAAGAATGATAATCCGTTTATTCGCACTTCGTAAGTGTATTTTCTTAACGAAATTTTAAAACCTTTGTAGCTCCGGTCCAATTCTTTTTTTGGGTTTAAAGAAGGATAGTTGTCGGTTTTTGTGTGTAAACAAAATCTTCCACTAGTGATATAATCAAATTCTATCCGCCGGAGTTACTAAGGTTTTTTCAAGATATTTTTTTATTCAACATTAAGCAGTTTCAATAAGTTGTTCCATTACAGCATCTGCTATTCCATATTCTACAGATTCTTCCGCACTCATAAAGTGATCACGGTTAAAGTCCTTAATGATTTTTTCGATCGGTTGTCCACAATTTTCAGCAAGCAGGCGTGCTCCCAACTCTTTGGTCTTTAAAAGTTCCGCTGCCTGAATCTCAATGTCTGAAGAGTTACCACCGGTTCCACCACTGGGTTGGTGAATCATAACACGTCCGTGTTTTAGAACAAAACGCCGGCCTTTCGCACCTGCGGATAAAATAATAGAAGCCATTGAGGCAGCGAGGCCACTGCAAACTGTAGAAACCGGACTCTTTATTGTTTTAATTGCATCGTAAATAGCAAAGCCGGAAGTCACGTAACCACCCGGACTATTAATAATAAGCTGTATCTCCTTTCCAGGTTCTCTTAATTCGAGATAAAGAAAGCGTTCTATTACATGCTTTGCGGAATTATCGTCGACTTGTCCCCACAAGAATACTTTTCGGTTACTAAGTATTTTCTCAGCGATCATATCATTTAAACGTGGTGCACTCATAATTTTCTTTTAAATATGGATGAAATTTTTTGCCTGAAGGATTCAAAAAAAATTTCGGTGAACATTTTTTTGTGGACAGCTTCTATCTCTGCTTTTAATTTTTTTCGGCTGTGTTGCCTAATTAAGAGATAGGTTTGTTTTTGCCAGTATGCCTTTTCCCTGAGATCTTTATTTAGCAATATCTTTGCATCCATTACCAAACGGTCTTCGGGCTGGAGGCTGTTTATAAGGTAGTATTCCAGTTCCTGTGTCTCAGTCATAAAAATCTTCTTTAGTTAACGATCTTTGTTTAAGGGTATCCCTGATTTTTTCAAGGCACTTGTATTTTTGAGTTGTTGCCGAGCGTTCTCCTGAAAAGCCAAATTTGTCCGCAAGATCGCGCATATTTAGTTTGTCGTAATAGAAAGCCTTCAAAAGCTCAAGACATTTTTTGCCCGACAGTTCTACAAAACGCAATAAGTTTTCAGACACGTTAGGCTCTTCTTCCTGTATTTTCAGATCCGGTAATCCGCTTAAAGATCTGTGCATTTTATTTTCGCGGTATTTCTTATACCATAAATGCCTTGCAATGCCAGATACATAGTAAACGGCATCGTGGTGAAGGGATCTTTCATGATCCACCTGCTTCTCATAATAAATTACAAGAGCATCCTGGAAAATGTCCTTTGCTTCCTCAAACGTGCCGCCCATCTTTTTTACGAAAGATGCTACCTTTGGGAAAGCGCTTTTATATGCGTAAACAAATAGATCTTCGTTTGTCCGGGTAGGTTTTATTTCTGTTATCATAGCCTATATAAATAGATGTGTCAGAATCCTCTAAATTATCACCCTTAAAAATGAAATAAATTTAAGGATTATTCAGAGGGTTGATTTAAGAACTTGTGTAAAAAACAAAATCCTTACACTCCCAGAATTTTTAAAGGTTTTTGTCGTAAAAACTATTTGAAAAATTTATTGAACAAATAATAAAATAACACAATGGCCGCCAGCGAAGAAATTAGAATTACGAGCATCTGGGTTGTGTTGGGTTTTATGTTCCGGTTATCGATCTGGCTTTTATGCTCCACCAAAACACGGTGTATGCCTAATTTTTCCTGCAAAAATTTTACTTCGTCATAATAATCATTGCCATAAGTTACCGTATAGAAATCTTCCTTTTCTATTTTAAAGTATTTTCTGCTGCGGCTGCACCAGTCCATTTTTGCATTATCAATCTGTTTGTAACGGCTATAAATGATCCACTCGTCGCCAGGATTAAATTTCTGTACACATTCTTCGTTACAATCGAACAACACTTTAAATTCTCTTGTGGCATTGCCCTTGTACAATTCCTGTACCTCAAAAACAGCTTCACCAAATTTATGATCACAATTCACTACCTGTAAAATTTTGCCTTTAAAGATAATCTCATACTTAGCGCACTCTTCCAGGCTCAACAACGTAAGTGGACATTGGCAGGCTTTGCCGCAAGTATTCCAAAGGAAAAAAAACAGGAGTAGTATGATACCAATGCGCGTTATTCTGAACCGCGCTAAGAATTGGGATAAATAGTCTGTCGGTGCAGCGGCTGTCTGATCAAATCTCATTAAAATGGGTTTTTACAAATTGCTGTGAAGCCTTCATCAGATCGTGTACTACTTCATCATGCCGCATTACAAAAACAACTTTACGGTAATCATCCATCATTTCTTCAATTTTTGGAGAAGATTTTAAAGGCCTCCTGAATTCCAATGCCTGCGCTGCATTAAGCAATTCGATAGCAAGTATCTTTTCGGTATTGTTTACTACCTGGTAACATTTTGTAGCTGCGTTTGCGCCCATACTCACATGATCTTCCTGTCCGTTGCTGCTCACAATGCTATCAACACTTGCCGGCGTGCAGAGCTGTTTACTTTGACTCACTATGCTTGCGGCGGTATACTGCGGGATCATAAAACCTGAGTTTAAACCTGCGTTGGGTGTAAGAAAAGATGGAAGTCCACGTTGCCCTGAAATTAAAAGATAGGTTCTTCGTTCGGAAATACTCCCTAATTCGGCCATGGCAATACATAAAAAATCGAGTCCTAAAGCCAAAGGCTGACCATGAAAATTTCCACCACTTAAAATCTCATCTTCTTCCTGGAAAATCGTGGGATTATCTGTCACCGAATTTATTTCTGTTTCAAATATATTGGTTACGTAATTTACGGTATCCTTGGTTGCACCATGCACCTGCGGCACACAGCGAAAAGAATACGGATCCTGTACCTGTTCTTTTTTCCTTATAATGATCTCACTTCCCTCCAGGTGTTTGCGAATGGTTTGCGCAGTCTGTAGCTGGCCCTTGTGGGCGCGGATGGTATGCAAATGATCTTTAAAAGGATCTATGCGCGCATCGAATGCATCAATAGACAATGCTGTAATAAAATCGCCGGCGGTGTTTAAATTATGAGATTTTAATAAGCAGTAAATACCATACGCGCTCATAAATTGGGTGCCGTTTAATAAAGCCAGACCTTCTTTGGATTTTAATTTTATAGATGAAAGTTTTTTCTGCTCGAAAACGATGCGTGTATCGAGTTGAGAACCTTTATAATTTACCTTTCCTAATCCTAAAATTGGCAGGCATAAATGTGCAAGCGGAGCAAGATCGCCACTTGCGCCTAAAGAACCCTGCTGGTAAACGACAGGATAAATTTTATGATTAATAAGGTCGCAGAGTTTCTCAACTGTTTGCAATTGCACACCGCTTTTACCATAAGACAGTGATTGGATCTTTAAGTACAGCATTAATTTCACAATATCCTGAGGCACTTCATCGCCCATGCCACAGGCGTGACTTTTCACAAGATTTTCCTGCAGCTGCTCAAGATCTTTATCAGGAATAATCACATTACACAAGGAGCCAAAACCTGTATTGATGCCATAAATAGGACCCTCGTTTGTTTTTAGTTTGTTGTCGAGATAGGTCCGACAATCGTTGATGGCTTTTTTAGAAGCTTCCGAAAGAACAACAGCCGCCTCTTTATCTTTAATGAATTTTTTTAACTCATCAAGACCCAGTCTTTTAGTGTGGTCAATTGTGAATTTCATGTAATTCTGTTTTTATGTAGTGAATCATATCACTGATATTTAATTCCTGTTTATCGCCTGTACTCATTTTTTTAATGGCGAAGGCGCCTTTTATAATTTCGTTGCTGCCAACGGTACATACAAAAGGAATGTTTTTTTTATTGGCGTAATCGAGTTGTTTACTCAGTTTTTTAGTAATGTCAGGATAGATCTCGCAGGAGATCTCGTTTTTACGAAGTTCGGCTGCCAGATGCAAACAATACTGTTGCGACTCTTCATCAAAGTGTGTAAAGAGCAACGTTGTAGAAGAAGCTTTTGATATCGCTTCCGGGAATATATTCAATTCCTCCATCACGTCATAAATGCGATCCACCCCAAATGAAATTCCTACACCACTCATGTTCGGTAATCCAAAAATGCCGGTAAGATCATCATACCTGCCACCACCCAAAATACTCGGTGTAAAGGTGCCGGCATTTGCTTTAACTTCAAAGATGGTTCCGGTGTAATAATTGAGACCACGTGCAAGTGTAATATCCAGTTCGATTGTTGAATGAGCAGTTGCGGCATTCTTCAATAAAAACTCTATCTCTTCAATTCCTTTTTTTCCTGCTTCGTTAGCTCCAACCAATTTTTTTAGCACCTCTACTTTTTCAGAATTATTTCCTTTAAAGTCTAAAAGGGGTTGTAGGGCCACTACCGCTGTGTCTGAGATGCCTTTTTCAACCAGTTCTTTATTCACACCCTCTTTTCCGATCTTATCCAGCTTATCTATGGCAACCGTTATATCGATAATTTTGGAAGGCTCGTTTATCACTTCTGCCAGGGCGGTAAGAATTTTACGGTTATTAAATTTTAAAAGAACAGGAATGTTTAATTCATGAAACGATTTATCGATCATGGCAATAAGGTCGAGTTCGTTTATTAAAGAGTTGGAACCAATCACATCCGCATCGCATTGATAAAACTCACGGTAACGTCCTTTTTGCGGACGATCGGCGCGCCAGACAGGTTGAATTTGGTAGCGTTTAAACGGAAAAGTAAGTTTATGCTGATTTATTACTACAAAACGGGCAAAGGGAACTGTAAGATCGTAACGCAGAGCCTTTTCGGTTAGTTCTTCAGAGTTTCTGGAAGATTCGAGTGACAGATCAAATTCTTTTTTCAGAAGTTCTTTGTTCTTGCTTTCGTGGATTCGGGAATTTAAAATTTTAAAAATTAACTGATCCCCTTCTTCTCCGTATTTACCAGTTAGTGTGTTTATGTTTTCCATTGAAGGCGTTTCAATGGGCTCGTATCCAAACAATTCAAAATTCTTTCTCAGAATATTAAAAATATACTGTCTTTTCTGCATCTCTGCAGGGCCAAAATCACGTGTTCCCCTTGGTATTGAAGGTTTCATTGCTTGCGTATCAAAATATGCCGCAAACTTACTAAAAAAGAGCAAGAGTTTATAACAAGTTGATTAAGTGGGCAGTTGGCGGGATTCAGTTGGCAGTAAGTAGTTGCCAGAATTCAGTCGGCAGTAAGCAATAAGCCAGCGCCAGGGATTGTAGCGGAAATCCTGTTTGCCTTTTCGGCAAAAGATTGAAGCGAAAAGCCCGCCCGGGCGCCCAAAAAATGAAATCCCGATGATTTGAACATATTTTCAAACCCTTCAAAAAAATACTTTTCACCTCATTAGGGGTAGGAACAGTTAAGATTGTCTCATCGTTAAATAATAGAAATATGTCACGCATTCCTAAACTTTTAAGACTTCAAACTGTCATAGCCTACAATTCACCGACTCCATGTTGCAATCTAAACCCTTTCAGAAGAATTTCACCGCCTATTTTTACATAAAAGGTAAATTTCAACCATGGAAACTTGTAGGATAATTTAAGTTTCCATAGTTTTGCCCCGATTTTAGAATATAAATTACTCAACAACCAACTATTTATGAAATTTAAACTCAATTTATTATTTTTTCTACTTGCTTTTGGCGCTTTTGCTCAGGACAAAGCCACCATCAGTGGATATATTAAAGACGAAAAAAACGGTGAATCACTCATTGGTGCTACCATTTCAAAGCAGGGGACCAATGTTGGAGCTTCAGCCAATGAATACGGATTCTTTTCATTAACGCTACCCAAAGGAGAGCATGTGATCTCTGTCTCTATAATTGGTTACAAAACATTTACGTTTTCAATTAATCTTGATAAAAGCATCACCAAAAATTTTGAACTTGCAGAAGAAGGCAAAGAACTTGACGAGGTAGAGATAACGGCAGAAGCCGCGGATAAGAACGTGAAAAGCGTTGAGATGAGTGTTGCCAAGCTCGATATTAAACAGATCAATAAGATTCCGGCCTTACTGGGAGAGGTGGACGTGATCCGTGCGATACAACTATTGCCGGGGGTTACAACGGTAGGTGAGGGTGCAAGTGGATTTAATGTGCGCGGGGGGAATATCGATCAGAATTTAATTTTACTGGACGAGGCACCGGTTTACAATTCTTCTCACTTATTCGGTTTTTTCTCGGTATTTAATCCGGATGCAGTGAAAGACGTAAAACTGATCAAGGGTGGAATTCCTTCGCAGTACGGTGGACGGGTTTCGTCTATTCTTGATGTACGCATGAAAGAAGGTAACAGTAAAAAAATGGCCGTGAATGGCGGAATTGGGACTATTTTTAGCCGCCTGAGCATTGAGGCGCCGATCATAAAAGATAAGATGAGTTTTATTGTAGCTGCCCGCCGCAGTTATATTGATGCGTTGGTTAAACCTTTTCTGAAAAGTACCAACGCCTTAAAAAAAGCAGACTTTTATTTTTACGATCTCACCGCAAAAATTAATTACCGCATCAACGATAAGAATACAGTTTTTGCCAGTGGTTATTTAGGAAGAGACGTATTCGGAGCTTCTATATTTGGATTTGATTGGGGAAACACCACAGCAACAATGCGCTGGAACCATATTTTTAATAAGAAACTGTTTATGAATGCTACCGCCTTTTACAGTAACTATAATTATAAGCTAGCCTTTACTGCTAACAATGGACAAGGTTTTAAATGGAAAAGTAACATTATTAACTACAGTGGAAAAACAGACTTTATTTATTATCTAAATGCGCGTAACACCATTCGTTTTGGCGCACAAGGATTGGCATACGACTTTATGCCATATGACGCTACAGGAATTTTTGCGAATGGAACGGTTAAATTTTTAGCCGACAAACGCTATGGAGTAGAGTATTCGGCATATATTGGAAATGAACAAAAAATCACCCAGAAGTTTACGGTTGAATATGGTCTGCGTGTAAGTATGTACACCTACATTGGAAAAGGAAAAGCCTATTATTTCAGGGATACTATTCCAAACACCTCTTTGCCGCTGGCAGAAACCAAGACCTATAGCCCGGGACAACTCATTAAAAATTACATAAACCCGGAACCGCGCCTGTCTATGAATTACGTCTTAAACAAATCAAGTTCGGTGAAAGCAAGTTATAACCGAATGGCACAATACATTCAGTTGATCAGTAATACGGCCGCAAGTACACCACTGGATGTTTACACCATTGCTTCCAACAATCTGAAACCGCTCGTTGCCGACCAGGTAAGCATGGGCTACTTCCGGAATTTTAAAGACAATATGTTTGAAACGTCTGTGGAAGTATATTATAAGTACATGAAGAATCAACTGGATTATATTGACAATGCAGATCTCTTTATTAATCCAACGGTTGAAAATCAATTATTGCAAGGTTTAGGCAGAGCCTATGGCGCAGAGTTCTATGTAAAAAAATCGAGGGGGAAATTACAGGGCTGGGTGAGTTATACGTTAAGCAAAACGGAACGCAAGGTGCGTGGAATTAGTAACGACAACTGGTTTTACAGCCGTTACGACAGAACCCATGTTTTAAATACCAGTGTGAATTACGATCTTACAAAACACATAAATATTTCTGCAAATTTTGTGTACCTCACGGGCGTACCGGGCACTTTCCCGAATTCAAAGATCCAGGTGCAGTCTTTAAATATTCCTTATAATACAGATAACATCCGGAACAATTACCGCATTACACCTTATCACAGGCTTGATCTCGGTGCAACGTTCGGGTTTGGAAAATTCAGGGATAATAAATACAATCAGAATATTACCGTAAGTGTTTATAACGTTTACAACAGGAGAAACGCCTTCAGTATTTATTTCAGAACCAAATCAGGAGAGCCGCAACAAACAGAAGCAGTGAGGTACTCCATCATTGGAACGTTTGTTCCTGCAGTAACATATAATTTTACATTTTAGTCATTTATAATAGTCAATAAAAATGAAAACTGTTTTTAAATTCTTAGCTCTTACCTC
>JAYSYG010000052.1:0-2441 GCA_043716685.1 Sphingobacteriaceae bacterium
TTTGTTCGTTTCGGGGGTGCAAAACTACATATTCTTTTCTCTACTACCAAATATTTTTTCAAATTATTCTAAAAAATATTTCTTCCTCCATTTCCAAACGAATACCCAAAATATCAATCCCTGGCCGTTTGTATCAGGACTAAACCTTCCAACTACTCTGCTCTCCTTAACTAACTCAAAAAACGGGAGGGCAAAAATACAGAGTGTTTGCCGACTTTCCAAATAATTTTAATCCTTTTTGTGATTATTTCAATATGCCTGAGAATCAACAGTATTGAGCCGTCTGATTATTTTACACTAAGAAAATATCACAAATTATGCTTACTAACAGGACTCTGCTCATTAAAATTTACCGGAAACACAGGGTCATTTCATTTTTGAGTATATTTATACTTTGATAAAATGGAATATAATACACAGTTAGACAGATTAATAATTCCGGAATATGGGAGAAATATTCAAGGAATGATAGAGTATTGTTGTTCGATTAAGGACAGGGATGAGCGCAACTTATGCGCAAGGGCCATTATACAAATAATGGGTCAGCTTAACCCCCCATTGCGGGATGTAGCCGATTTTAACCATAAATTATGGGATCATTTATTTATTATTTCCCAGTTTAAACTTGATGTGGATAGCCCTTATCCAATGCCAAATGCGGAAACGTTTAAAGAGAAACCCAAGCTTCTTGAATATCCCAAAGGCAGGATCAGGTATAAACATTACGGCAAAACCATTGAGGAAATTATTAAAAAAGCAAAAGCGCTGCCAGAAGGTGCAGAACGCAATGAACTTACACGACAGATAGCTAATCATCTCAAAAAATCATATTTCAACTGGAATAAGGACACCATTACAGATGATGTGATCCTTAAAAATCTTTCTGAGCTCTCAGGAGGTGAATTAAAAGTAGACGGCACCGCTCCTCTTAGCTCGCATCAGGAGCTACGCGGTACTACCAATACCAAAAAATTCTTTCACAAAAACAACAAACACAAAAACAATACTCATAAACATAAAAACAATAGAAAATTTTAATTCTACTTTATGGCAGTTTTTGAAGTACACGGTGGTAATAGACTAAAAGGTGATATTATCCCACAAGGAGCAAAAAATGAGGCTTTACAAGTTATTTGCGCTGTTCTGCTAACCAAAGAAAAAGTCATTATTGGAAACATTCCGAATATTGTGGACATCAATAAACTTATTGAACTTCTGTCTGAACTCGGTGTTAAGGTTGAAAAAACAGGTCATGAAGAGTTTACTTTCCAGGCTGATGATGTAAATATTGACTATCTGGTTTCACCCGAATTTAAAAAGAAAGGCGGAGGCCTGAGGGGAAGCATGATGATAGTAGGACCTATGCTGACGCGTTTTGGGAAGGCTTATATGCCAAAGCCAGGGGGAGATAAAATAGGAAGAAGGCGCGTAGATACCCATTTTATTGGCTTTGAAGCGCTGGGAGCCAAATTTAACTACCAGCAGGATAGTGAGATTTACGAGGTTGAAGGAAAAAATTTACGTGGTGCTTACATGCTTCTGGATGAAGCTTCTGTAACGGGAACGGCGAATATTGTAATGGCTGCGGTTCTTGCAGAAGGCATAACAACAATTTATAATGCAGCATGCGAACCTTATTTACAGCAGCTTTGTAAAATGCTGAACCGAATGGGCGCAAAAATAAGCGGAGTTGGTTCGAATTTATTAACGATAGAGGGTGTTAAGGAACTTAAAGGTACAACGCACCGTTTGTTGCCGGATATGATTGAGATAGGCTCGTTTATTGGGATGGCAGCTGTAACACAGTCTGAAATTACTATAAAGGATGTGAGCTACGACAACCTCGGTATTATACCAACAATTTTTGGAAGGCTTGGTATTCAAATGGAACGCAGGGGCGATGATATTTTTATTCCTGAACAGGAGAGTTACGAGATTGACACATTTATTGACGGATCTATTCTTACTATCAGCGACGCGATATGGCCGGGTTTTACTCCCGATCTTATCAGTATTGCGCTTGTAACAGCAATACAGGCAAGAGGAAACGTTCTGGTACATCAAAAAATGTTTGAGAGCCGTTTGTTTTTTGTGGATAAGCTCATTGATATGGGTGCGAAAATTATTTTGTGTGACCCCCACCGCGCCACTGTAATGGGCCTCGACAGAAAGGTACAATTACGCGCTATACAAATGGCAAGCCCGGATATAAGAGCCGGTGTTGCTTTGCTTATAGCTGCAATGAGTGCTAAAGGAAAAAGTGTTATCTTTAATATTAATCAAATAGACAGGGGATACCAGAATATCGATGGGCGTTTAAATGCTATCGGCGCACAAATTGTTAGAAAACCATCATGAGATACATTTCACTCGCATTTTTTATTGCTGTCCTGATTTTTACAGGCTCTTTTAAATGTAAAGAAAAAGTAAATAATTCCTCT
>JAYSYG010000511.1:0-3826 GCA_043716685.1 Sphingobacteriaceae bacterium
GGGAAGCTATAATAAAGAACTGAAAATTTTTGAAGGCAAAGGACAGTGGGCGGATGGTAATTGGTTCAATTTCCAGATCAACTATATCTCTGCTGCCGATACTGCTAAAAAATCAACTCCTGTTACTCCTCCTGCTTTAAACCTGGGCAAAGTAATTTATCCTTTCAGTGCTTACGGTGAGGAACTGCCTGAGGATAACGGACTATTCAAAGACTCCTGGAATAAATTCAAAAATCGTTACTCTGCCATCCTGATAAAAGATGCAACAGTCTGGACAAATAACGGCGACACCGTTTTAAAAGAATATGACGTGTATGTAGTAGATGGAAAAATTGTGCGGATTGCGCCAAATATTGATGCGCCAAAACTTGCCTACGCTAAAATAATTGATGGAAAAGGAAAACACTTAACCCCCGGAATTATTGATGAGCATAGCCATATTGCGCTTACCGCTGGCGTTAATGAAGGCGCTCAGGCAAGCAGTGCTGAAGTGCGTATGGGCGATGTAATTAACCCGGAGGATGTAAATATCTATCGTCAGCTCTCTGGTGGTGTTACTACCGCACAACTCCTGCATGGCTCTGCAAATCCAATCGGCGGGCAAAGTGTATTAATAAAGCTTCGCTGGGGACATAATGCCGAAGATCTGAAATATGAAAAAGCCGATGGTTTTATAAAATTTGCGCTGGGAGAAAATGTAAAACAGAGTAACTGGGGCGATCTGCAACGCGTGCGTTTCCCGCAGACACGGATGGGTGTAGAGCAGGTCTATATCGACTTTTTTACGCGTGCAAAAGAATACGACAAACAGATGCAAGTATTGGCCAAGGGCAGTAACACCGTTTCCTTCAGAAGAGATCTTGAACTGGAAGCGCTTGCGGAGATCTTAAATAAAAAAAGGTTCATCACCTGTCACAGTTACGTGCAAAGCGAGATCAACATGCTGATCCATGTAGCGGATAGTTTTGGATTTAAAGTAAACACCTTCACGCACATTTTAGAAGGATATAAGGTAGCGGATAAAATGAAAGCGCATGGTGCAAATGCTTCTACCTTTTCAGACTGGTGGGCATACAAGAATGAGGTTATGGAAGCAATTCCATATAATGCAACGCTGCTCACAAAAGTTGGCGTTAACACGGCAATTAATAGCGACGACGCAGAAATGGCCCGCCGCCTGAACCAGGAGGCCGCTAAAAGTGTGAAGTATGGTGCGCTTACCGAAACAGAGGCTTTAAAGCTTGTAACATTAAATCCTGCGAAGATGCTGCACATCGATGATAAGGTGGGAAGTATTCACGTTGGAAAAGTAGCCGATCTTGTATTGTGGACCGATAATCCTTTGAGCGTTTATGCAAAGGTCGATAAAACAATAATCGATGGGCAGGTGTACTTTGACAGGGATGAAGATGTAAAACTGCGGGAAGCCATGAAAAAAGAGAAAGCGCGGCTAATTGCAAAATCACTTGCGGAAAAAAACAAAGGGACAAAAGTTGTAAAACCGCAGCCAAAACAACAGCGACTTTACAATTGTAACACACGCGAAGGAATTTCGGAAGAAGAAACAGGACACAGGTAAATTGAAAAGCACGCTATACATGGGTAGTTTGAAACTATTTGAAAATAAAAAAATACGGTCGTGCTGGAATGAAGATGAAGAGAAATGGTATTTTTCGGTAATTGATATTATTAACGCACTAACAGGAACTGACAGGCCCAGGAAGTATTGGAATGATCTAAAGACCAAATTGAAAAAGGAAGGAAGTCAGTTGTCCGCAAATATCGGACAACTGAAAATGCCTTCGGATGATGGTAAGTTTATGAGGAGGGCGTAAAACCGGTAAAAAATTGTAACGAATTTAAATGCAAAAAAATTATAGAGAACAAAAATTTAAAATGAGAAAAACACTACTATTTATTTTCATAGGTATTAATTCTTTTTTGCTGGCTCAGAAGAATTATACGCACATAGCTCTTTTAAATGCAACCGCACATATTGGAAACGGTAAGGTTATTGAAGGTAGCCTCGTAGTGATCAATAAAGATAAAATAGAAACCGTTTCTGAAACGAAAGGTTTAAAACTAAACTACCAGGCATTTGATACTGTAATTGATCTGGCCGGAAAACATATTTATCCCGGCCTTATAAACACTAACAACATACTTGGTCTGCACGATGCAGAGGCGGTGAGAGCAACACTCGATTTTCAGGAAGTTGGAAATATCAATCCGCATGTACGTTCATTAATAGCATACAATACAGATAACCTTATTATTCCCACAGTTAAAACAAACGGCATTTTATATACACAACCAACACCAAGAGGCGGCCTCATCAGTGGCTCTTCTTCCATCCTGGCGCTTGAAGGATGGAATTGGGAAGACGCAGTTTTAAAGGCGGACGATGGCATTCACCTGAATTTTCCGAAAATGGTGGTAATGAAATGGAGTGAGGAAGACGGGCTTTCAAAAATTCCAAACAAAAAATACCAGGAAGAAATAATTGTTCTCAATAAATTTTTCTCGGATGCCATTGCATATTGCAGCACGAAGGAAAATCCTGAAAAGAACCTGCGCTTTGAAGCGATGCGACCTGTTTTAAACGGAACTGCTGTTCTGTATTTGCATACCGACAAGGCAAAAGATATTTTAAGGGCCATTCAATTTGCACAGAAGTTCTCCATTAAAAAACCGGTGATAGTTGGTGGGAAAGAAAGCTACAAAGTAACAGCCGAACTTAAAAAATACAACGTCCCGGTAATGCTTAACAGAGTGAATGATCTTCCGGATAACACAGATGATAACGTGGATATTATGTACACCCTTCCTTATCTTTTACAAAAGGACAGTGTTTTATTTTGCCTTCAGCTCGAAGGAGATATGGAAGCCATGCAAAGCAGGAACCTTCCTTTTAATGCGGGTGAAGCTGTGGCCTATGGTTTGACGAAAGAACAAGCGCTTGCTGCAATTACATTAAATGCTGCTATAATTCTTGGAGTAGATAAATTTATTGGGACTTTGGAAGAGGGCAAGCTGGCTTCTTTGGTAATAAGTGAAGGCGATATTCTGGATATGCGCACAAATTCAATAATCCTTGCTTACATTGCAGGTAAAAAAGTTAACCTGAATAATCAGCAGACAGAACTTTATTTAAAATACAAAAACAAATACGGAATCAAATAATCATGAACGATAATAAAATAATTGTAGGGATCACTCAGGGTGATATAAACGGAATCGGATTGGAAGTTGTTCTTAAAACATTAATGGAACCGGGTATTGCAGACGTTTGTACACCGGTACTTTTCAGTTCACAGAAAACCGTTTCATATTACAGAAAGGTTCTTGGATTGGAAGAATTTAGTTTTAACCCGATCCGCGAATTCAGCCAGATAAATACAAAAAAAGTGAATGTCTTTGTTTGTTACGAAGAAGAAGTAATTATTGATATGGGCAAATCAACAGCTGCCGGTGGTAAATACGCGTATCTTTCTTTGGAAAAAGCAACGCAGGCACTGGTAGATGGTAATATTCAGGTACTGGTAACTGCACCGATAAATAAAAGTAATATCCAAAGCGATGATTTTAAATTTATTGGTCACACCGAATATCTTGGTGATAAACTTGGCGGCGAACCTCTGATGATTCTTTGTTCTGAGAGCGGCTTGCGCGTGGCACTTGTTACCGGACATATTGCATTAAAAGATGTTGCCTCTAAAATAACAACAGAAACTATCTCCAAAAAAATAAAACAGCTTCACGAGTCGCTCGTTAAAGACTTTGGAATACGCAAACCTAAAATTGCGGTACTCGGCTTAAACCCACA
>JAYSYG010000512.1:0-3824 GCA_043716685.1 Sphingobacteriaceae bacterium
TTCTTCCAGTAGGCCTGAGTTATTATAAATTTTCCTGCAATACAGATACTGCATACATCGCTCTTAAAAATGAACGGGGCGATTCTTTATTCCTGTATCGTTTTGATGCTTCCGGTGAAAGGGTTGGGGAATTAATAAGTGTAAAAGATATTTCATCTCTTCCTGCGGAGATAAAAACCGGTAGCTCTGAGTTGTTTGTTAGAAATGGAAAAATAGAACTTGCAGCAATGAAGATCAACTACAGATTAGTATATCATAGCAATCTTATTCAGGATTTTTATTATTATGGAAAGGAGCTGAAACACTATAAGATCCCGGAGGATTCTGTTTTTAGAGTCTTAATAAAAGCAAAATAATAAACTTTAATAATTACTACATTTGGATCACAATAAAAAAACGAATATGGACTTCAATAATTATAATTTTACTGTTACAGAACGCTTTGTGCGTTATGCAAAAATTGATACGCAATCAGATCCGGAGTCACCAACCTGTCCGAGTACTGAAAAGCAAAAAGAGCTTTCAAAGGTATTGATGGAAGAATTAAAACATATGGGAATTAAGGACGCAGAGCTGGATGAGCATGGCTATGTTTATGGAACCATTGAAAGCAATACTTCTAAAAATGTTCCGGTACTGTGTTTTTGCTCGCATGTGGATACGGCTCCTGACTGCACTGGCGCCAATGTTAAGCCTGTCATTCATAAAAAATACGATGGAAAAGACATTATTCTTCCGGGAGACAAATCTCAGGTTATAAAAGTCAGCGAACATCCTGAATTAAAAAACCAGGTTGGAAACGATGTTATAACCACCGACGGCACTACGCTTTTAGGCGCGGATGACAAGGCCGGTGTAGCGGAGATTATGGACGCCGTAAATTTTTTAATGACACACCCGGAAGTAAAGCACGGAAAGATCCGGATCCTTTTTACACCGGACGAGGAAATTGGAAGAGGTGCTGACAAAGCAGATATTAAAAAACTAGGGGCCGACTTTGGTTACACATTGGATGGAGGAACTGTTGGATCTCTCGAAAATGAAACCTTCAGCGCAGATGGCGTAAGCATTAAAATAAAAGGATTTTCTACACACCCGGGATATGCCAAAGACAAGATGCAGCATGCAATTAAAATCGCAGCGAAGATTATTGGTAAAATTCCAATAGAAAAAACACCCGAAACTACAGAAAAGAAACAACCCTTTATCCATCCTACCGCGATTAACGGGGGGCTGGAAGAAGTAGAGATCAAATTTATTGTACGTGCCTTTGATACGCCAACGCTTTTGGCTTTAGAAGAAGAGTTAAGGATGATCGCAGTTTCAGTATTATCAGACTATGATAAAAGTTCGTACGAGTTTATTGTAATACAGCAGTATCGCAATATGCGTGAAGTGTTGGATAAACATCCTAAAGTAATAGAACACGCCATGGAAGCTATTAAGCGCACGGGAATTGAGCCTAAGCTGGATAGTATCCGCGGAGGTACAGATGGCTCAAGGTTTTCGTTCATGGGTTTGCCATGTGCGAATATATTTGCCGGAGAGCATGGCATTCACAGTAAACAAGAATGGGTGAGCAGCCAGGATATGCAGAAAGCGGTGGAAACGATCGTTAACCTGGTAAATATCTGGGAAGAAAAAAG
Source organism: Sphingobacteriaceae bacterium (assembly GCA_043716685.1). Taxonomy (GTDB): domain Bacteria; phylum Bacteroidota; class Bacteroidia; order B-17B0; family Aurantibacillaceae; genus Aurantibacillus. The sequence goes on from JAYSYG010000512.1 coordinate 1,647, forward strand.
TTAGTTATTACATGATAACAATTGAAACAGTGTCAAAACTGGCCCTGGCATTTCCTGGGGCTGAGGAATTACCTCATTTTGAAAAACCTTCTTTCCGTATAAAGAAGAAAATATTTGTTACCCTGGATGTAAAAAACATGCGGGTCTGCCTGAAACTTTCGGAAATTGATCAGTCAGTGTTTTGTGCTTTCGATACGTCTATTATTTATCCGGTGCCAAATAAATGGGGCAAACAAGGCTGGACCTTTGTTGAATTAAAAAAGGTAAGAAAGGATATGTTCACGGACGCCTTAACGTGTTCGTACAAAGAGGTGTCTTCAGCAAAAAAGAAGAAATAGAAGGAGAGCGTCATTTAATCAGGCAAAGCATGGAATTCAGTAAATATATACAACTAACCAGTGTACTTTGCCTTTTAACGCTCTTTGGCTGTGAACCTGATGTAATTGCTGGTGGTGAAAAAGTAACGGAAATAAAACCACGTAGCTATATCCGAGTTGGCCAACTCATAGATACGACAAAAGGACCGTATGTAATTGATGTGCGTGAAGGCGATAAACACCTTGTATTTATAGGATGTGAGCATCAGGAGGACATTACACACCCTCAGTTTCATGAGATTGAACGCTGTTACAAGGAGTTGAAGCCTCAAGTGGCATTTAATGAAGGCGGACAAATTCCGGAGCAAAAGAAATATGCATCTTTAAATGAAGCGATCCGCAAGGATGGTGAAACCGGTGTGAATAAATATTGTGCGGACCGGTAAGGAATCCGCTTGTTAAATGGAGATACTCCGGATAGCCTTGAATTTAGCATCACTATAAAAAAGAACGATCGTAAAAAACTGTTTGTGTACTTATATCATGGAGCGCATGGCTATACCTTATAAATACGGGGCTTACGGCGATATTCCCTTTGAAACGTTTTATAATAAAGCCATAACAAAATGGTTTAAGGATTATCCGCTTAGTCCCGCGGAAAAAACGTTTCAGAATTTTAAAACGTATTACAAAACCTATACAAGAACTAATTTTCTACTTACCAAAACACGTACGTCTTACGAACAGGATAGTGTGGACATAGAGGCATTTGACTATGTAAATGATTCTTGCGAATTCTGTGAAATAGGCCGGAGTTCAAAAATGTTACGCGACAGTATTTTGGTGCTTAAAATTAACCAGGCGTTTAAAATTCACAACAGGGTGCTGGTAACCTTTGGTAATGGTCATGCGCTTGCCCTGGAGCCTGTGTTAAGAAATATTTTCAGGTGATTCTTGCGTTAAGAGCCTTTAGTAACGCGCTTGCTTTCAACAAACACTCTTCGTACTCTTTTTCAGGGTCGCTTAAATAAGTAATCGCACTTCCTACAGCAATAGAAAGTCTTTTTGTTTTTTGATTATAAAAAATACTTCTGATAATTACCGATAAGGTAAAATCTCCTTGTTCGTTAATTGAACCCATTGCTCCCGAATAATAATTTCTCTCAAAATTTTCACTGGCGCCAATTAACTCCATAGCCCTCAACTTGGGAGCGCCGGTCATACTCGCCATGGGAAAGGTAGAATCTAATATTTTTTTGAAAGACGTATTTTCTTTTATTTCACAACTCACTGTACTTACCATTTGATGAACGGTTTCAAATGTTTCGATGTTGTATAATTTATTTACCCGAACGGTTCCTTTTTCAGCAAATAGCGAAAGATCGTTTCTTGCAACATCTACCGCCATTACATTTTCAGTGCGTTCTTTAAGATCGGCCTGTAATTCGTTTTTTAACTGGTTGTCTTCTTTAGCATTTTTTCCCCGGCGTATGGTGCCTTTAATGGGCTTTGTAGAAACCGTATTCCCTTCTTTTTTTAAAAAGAGCTCCGGACTGGCGCAAATTATAAATTCGTCGTCAAGCTTTACAAGTCGGGAAAACGGGGCCTTAGCCAAAGCATTCAATTTTAAAAAAATGTTCAGCGGATCAATAAGAATATTGTCGGCATAAAACTCGAGGCAATAATTTATCTCATAAATATTTCCATTTTGAATTTCTTCCTTAAGTTTTTTTATAGTTTTTATATACGCTTGTTTTGGAGTGCTGCTTTTCATCTCAATTGGGTATTCAATTTCGGTGTAGTGCATTAAAGGACTTACCTGCTGCCGGATAACCCCTTCAAAGCGGTAAAAAAGCGGTTT
>JAYSYG010000513.1:0-3823 GCA_043716685.1 Sphingobacteriaceae bacterium
CAAAGAAACGTTTTAAATAAACATTCTACCAGTTTAAAAATCAAATAAAGTAACTCGAACTCTCTTCGGTCTTTGCGAGAAACTAAAACAACATTCTCAATTCCTCCAGCCGCGAAATAGTTTTCCCTTCATACCCGTGGTCGTTATTTTCTGTCAAAAAAACCGCATCCCATCCGGCATTCAGCGCTCCTTCGATGTCGCTTTCCAGGCTATCACCAATCATAACACATTCATCCGCCCGCGCTCCCGCAAAAGACTCCGCCATACGGAAGATCTTTGTATCAGGCTTTACCAACGCATGCTCTTCGCTTATAATGATGTGTTCGAAATACTCTTTTATTCCGCAGGCATCCATTTTTATTGTAAATACTTCCTTAAAACCATTGGTAATGATGTGCAGCTTATAGTTCTGTTTCAGGTAATCAAGGGTTTCTATACATCCTTCCTTCAGGCTGCTCCCCTGCGGTGCACGCTTAAGATACTGCTCGGTAATAACGAGATTTTCTTCATAATTATCGTACCCGAACAACTTAAACGTTTCGTTAAAACGATGGTTACGTAAATACTGTTTATTAATTTGCCCTTTATAATAGAGCGACCAAAATGCAAGGTTTGTTTTTTTGTAGGCGGAAAGAAATTCATTCAACCCGACCTGAAGTCTTGATTCCAGATCAAATTCGTAAAACAATTCGTTTAGTACTACAGTAGAGTTTTTTTGGAAATCCCAGAGTGTATCGTCAAAATCAAAAAATAAATGCTTTTTATCTTTTAAAGCAGCCATCCTTTTAAACTATCGTGAAAAAACAATAAAATGAAGTACAATGCAAAAGCCCACAAAACAGTAGCAGCACTCAAATACAGGATGATCTTTTTCTTATCCTTAAAAAACCGCTCTGCTAAAAATGCACCTACCGGCGTAGATAAAAAAATGGGTGTTATAAAAGCAATGCCCGCTAAACCAAATTTCTGTTTGATCCTGATTACACGTCTGTTAAATTTGGTAAAGACTTTCTTTCTGTGGATCAATCCCCGTTTGGCCCTGAAATTATGAATGGCCTTTAAAATGGCAGCGCTCAGGTTGGTAAATAAAATATTACCTGCAATGCCGCCCCCACAGGAAACTAATATTACCTGCATAAAATTCTGGTCAAGTACCATAAAGGTGGTTGGAAATCCAATTTTAAATGCAAAAGAACAGGTTAAAAAAACGGACAGGATCTTTAAAAATTGGTTCATGGTATCTTTGTAAATTTAACAAACCTTTATTTAGGTTAAATCACGTTACCAAGATATGTTATATATGGTCAAATTAACACCAGTCCGGCACTTTAATTAATATATTTTGTGTAATTTTACGCCCCAGTAAACAAACTAAAATTTACTTATGTCTACACAAACAGTAAAAGTACCTCAGGCACACGAAGAAAGTATGTTTGAAGCAGTATTAGCACGTCTCGATGCAGCGGCTAAATTGATGAACCTTAGCGAAGAAGTTGCCCTGGTTTTAAAAAATCCAAGTAAACAAGTAAAAGTAAGTCTGCCGGTAATGATGGATTCCGGAAAGATCCAGGTATTTGAAGGATACCGTACCGTGCATAGCACACATCTTGGCCCAAGTAAAGGTGGAATCCGTTATGCAATGGATGTAAATGCGGATGAAGTGATGGCGCTTGCTGCATGGATGAGCTTTAAGTGTGCTGTTGCCAATCTGCCATACGGTGGGGCAAAAGGTGGTATAAAATTAGATCCCCGCGCGCATAGCGTTGGAGAATTAGAGCGTATTAGCCGTGCATATGCAGTGGCAATGAAAGACGTTTTTGGCGTAAATAAAGATATTCCTGCTCCTGATATGGGAACAAGTGGACGTGAGATGGCATGGATCCTGGATGAATTCAACAAAAATACCGGTGAAGACAGTCCCGGAGTTATTACCGGTAAACCCGTTGCAGTAGGTGGCTCTTTAGGCCGCGATGCCGCAACAGGACGGGGTGTAATGGTAAATACACTGGCAGCCCTTAAAAAAATGGGACTCGATCCTCAGACTGTTACCGCAGTGGTTCAGGGTTTTGGAAATGTAGGCTCACATGCTGCGCGTTTACTTGCTGAAAAAGGTGTTAAAATTGTAGGTATTGGCGATCACAGCGCTTCTTACTACAACGAAAAGGGAATTGATATAGCAGCAGCAATTGAGTTTGCTTCAAATAACAACCGCAATCTAAAAGGCTTTAAAGGTGCAACTGAAATAAAAAATAGTGAATTATTGATCAGCAAATGTGATGTTTTGGTTCCTGCAGCTCTGCAAAACGTTATTAACGAGCAAAATGCCGGTAAAATCCAGGCAAAATTAATCGTGGAAGGCGCAAACGGTCCAACTACACCGGAAGCTGATCCTATACTGAACGAGAAAAAGATCATTTGTGTTCCTGATATCCTTGCAAACGCAGGCGGTGTTACCGTAAGTTATTTCGAATGGGTTCAGAATAAAGCCGGTTATTACTGGACAGAAGAGGAAGTAAACCAAAGACACGATCTTAAAATGGACATAGCTTTTGAAGCCGTTTGGCACAATGCATCTCATTACAAAACAAGCATGAGAATTGCTGCTTACATTACCGCCTTACAAAAATTAGAGCAAGGCGTTAAGCTAAAAGGAGTATACTAAACAGCGTTTAATGGCGATTTAGTCTTTTTCAGATTAAATCTTATAAACACTTAATATTGCAGAATTAATAGTTAATTAATTGATTTTAAAGCACTTGAACTTTTAAAAGGTTTAGGTGCTTTTTTTGTATAAAATAATTGTTAGTTTTGTTAAGGTTAATTTAACGTTTAAAAAACATTGATAGCAATTTTCGTTTTAATAGCATATTTATTAGGATCAATACCTAACTCCGTCTGGATAGGTAAGTTTTTTTACAATATTGACGTACGTGAATTTGGCAGCGGTAATGCCGGTGCTACGAATACCTTCCGCGTTCTGGGGAAAAAAGCCGGAATTCCGGTGTTGATTTTTGATATTCTTAAAGGTACATTAGCCGTAGCCTTGTCTTTTTTTAGTGACTTCGATATTCATACCAACGAATTTATTGACCTACAGCTTGGTTTAGGCATTGCCGCCCTGATTGGCCACATTTTCCCCGTTTTTGCGGGATTCAGAGGTGGTAAAGGTGTGGCCACGATTCTGGGTGTTGTTGTTTGCGTTTTACCCTTAGCGTGTTCTTTGTCGCTTTGTATTTTTTTACTGGTCCTTATCCTTACCCGCATTGTTTCACTTTCATCCATGGTTGCAGGTATCTCATTTCCAATCTTCCTTAACCTTGTGCTGGGCAACACCAACCCTATCCTTACCGTTTTTTCCATAATTGTATCCACCCTGCTTATTATCACTCATCGCAAAAATATCCAGCGCCTTCTTAAAAAAGAAGAAACGAAGGTGAGTTTGTTTACAGTTAGGAACAAATAACCCTGGCAGGGTTGGTAAACTTTTCCAAAGTTTGTAAGTATACCTACCAAAGTTATTTATCTTTTAGCAATATTTATTCCTCTCAAACGTTGTGATATAAGCGATTAACCTTATCTTGGTTTTGTTTAAAATTCAACAGTAATTCAGAATGATCATCCAGTACTTTTTACTTCCCCTTTTTATTCTTTCTTCCTTCTTCTGTTCTGCCCAGGAAAAAGAAAACGAAGACGATTATGTGAACGATAATGTTTTAAAATATGACGATTACGTTTACAAACCAAACATTAAAACCGTTCAATTTCACGAGGTAAGTTGGGAATACACAGCACCCATTATTATGCTGAACAGCGGCGAACAACT
>JAYSYG010000514.1:0-3820 GCA_043716685.1 Sphingobacteriaceae bacterium
TAAAGACCTTAAGATCCTGAATATTGATTTTCAACACCTCAGCGCCGACACCACAGCTACTAGGTAAGAGGGTTAACTTTCAGGATCTTCCTCAAAACCAAATTCACTGCTTCCTTCTTCTTCAGTATCTTCAACCTCTTCTTCTTCCCCTTCTTCTCCCTCAAGGCTATTGATATCGTCTTCTTCCACGGCCTCTTCACCTGTTTCTAAAGTTTTATATACTTCCTCTTCTTCCACTTCAAGGTCCGCGAGCAAACCAGCCATAGCCATGTCAGGGCTTAATTCCTCCTTGGCCATATTCACCTGCTTGTATTGCTTTGGTGCGGTACCATAGCTTTTAACAATGGCAGGATAATTTAATTTGGTATTCTCTTCTACGATCTTGATCATTTCAAGTAAAAAAGTCCATTGAACTACCGGATCGAAGACATAAACAAAACGCTGATGCGGCTGCTCTATAAATCTCGCAATCTTTGTTTCTGACATTAGTTTTTTTGGATCAACATTCTTCCGGATTTCTTCTTCTTCAAGCGGGAGATCTTCTTTACGAAGGGTTATTTCCTGCCCTTTGCGCCAGTAATCGTCGCTTACAAAAAAAGCGGCGGCATGTTTGGCATCAAACTTAAAAGCGTCCTGGATAATTGTGTGAAACTGCTCAAAGGTCTGAGCCGCTTTAATGTCAATGTCTCTAAAAACATCTTCATTATCTTCAAGAAAAACTTTAAAACGATATACGGCCATTTTAATTAGTTTTTAGTTTTATATATTTCAGATTTCATTAAACCGATACGGTTAAAAAAGTGTGTGAATGAAACACCTAAAACACCTATTCCATATTTCATACTGCGGCTGAAATTAATTGAGCTGGCCTCAGGAAAATATTTTGTAGGGCAGGTTACTTCTGCAATATCAAAGCCTGCATAAAATATCTGGGAGATCATCTGGTTATCGAAAACAAAATCATCTGAGTTGGCATGGTAATTGATCTTCTGAATTACTTCCTTTGAAAAAGCTCTGTAACCGGTGTGGTATTCAGACAGTTTCTGGTTTACCAATATATTCTGCGTAAGGGTAAGAAAGCGGTTAAATATATATTTGTAAAGCGGCATACCGCCCTTTAACGCACCTTTGCCTAGTATCCGCGATCCAAATGCAACGGGGTAAAGATCATTGGCGATTAAATAACTTAAACTTGCTATAAGTTTTGGTGTGTACTGATAATCCGGGTGCAGCATAATCACGATATCCGCACCAAGACCCATAGCCGTATCGTAGCAAGTTTTCTGGTTTCCCCCATAGCCTTTGTTTTTCTCATGCCTGATCACATGCCTGATACCAATGCTTTTTGCAACCTCAGAAGTATTATCCTTACTATGGTCATCAACCAGTACAACATCGTCAACAATATCAAAAGGAATTTCGTCGTAAGTTTTCTTTAAAGTCAATGCAGCATTGTATGCGGGTAGGACTGCAATTATTTTTTTTCCGTTTATCATAAGTCAACAAAAATAACAAAGTTTAGTTAATTTATAAATTAAAAGTAAGCAAATAAATGTATTTTTATACACGAAATTGTGTTCCTGAAAAAATTACATACACTCACGCTGAGATCGTTTTTACCGCCTTTTTTCGCAACCTTATTCATAAGTGTATTCTTATTGTTTTTGGTTCAGATCGTAATTACATATCTTGACGATTTTATAGGCAAAGGGCTAAAAACGATAGACTTACTTAAACTGTTTACGTATGCCTGGATTGCTATCATTCCGCAGTGCATCCCACTCGCTGTCCTGTTAGCCTCCATTATGAGCTTTGGGAATATGGCAGAAAATTATGAGCTAGCCGCAATGAAATCTTCCGGACTTTCACTCTTTAAGATCATCAAGGCTGTTTTTTTACTTGTTCTCGTTCTTGCTGCCCTTACTTTTCTGTTTAACAACTTTATTTTGCCTGTAGTCCATCTAAAATCCACGGCTTTGCTGTATGACATCCGCCAAAAAAAACCGGCTGTTAATATTAAAGAAGGAATTTTTTATAACGCAATTGATAACTACAGTTTAAGAGTAGGTAAAAAGTCATCAAAAAAAGATATTTTGTATGATGTGTATATCTACGATCACAGTTCTCATTTGGGCAATACTGTGCAGATGTATTCCAAAACCGGGAAGATCACTACAACGGCCGACACATCAGCATTGGTGCTTATATTAAGAGATGGCAACCGTTACGAAGAAGGAACCGATGATCAAAATGCATCTAAAAGAACATTTTCACAGCTCAATTATAAACAGCTTCAGGTAAATATTCCACTTGAAGATTTTAAAATGAAACGTACCAATGAGGAGTTGTTTAAAGGGCATGGTGAAATGCTGAATGTCTGGCAGATTGACTCTGTAGTTGATTCTACAAAAAGGATCCTTAATAGGCGCATCGATAATCTGGCCTCACAATCTTTAATTTCGTTTTATGGAAGAACCTCTTCGTATCTGAACAACAAACATCCCTTTCCTCCCGTTAAAATTCAGGCTTTTTACGATAGCCTGAAAACGGAACAGTTTAATATGGCAATACAAAACGCCCTGAACATAAGTCGCACAGCTGCAGCAAACATTGATAACTTCAGCCTTGGGAAGGAAGGGGAAGAAACCCAGCTTAATCAATATCTTATGGAATGGCATAAGAAAATTGTAGTCTGTTTTGCCTGCATCATTTTGTTTTTTGTTGGTGCATCTCTTGGAGCCATTATCAAAAAAGGTGGTTTGGGTTTACCGGTTATTGTCTCCATCTTTTTTTTCCTCGCCTACTATGTCCTCACAGAAATGTTTAACTCCCTTGCCATAGAAGGAAAGTTACCACCCTGGCAAGCCCTCTGGGCACCACTGATCCTATTTCTTCCGATAAGTGTTTTCTTAACCATTAAAGCCGCAAATGATTCTGTGATTTTTGACGTAACGATTTATTACACATGGATAGGCAAATTATTTAAGAAAAAAGCAAGTGTTTAAAATACTTCAGATATGTAATAAGGCGCCCTTTCCTGCTAACGATGGGAGCAGTATCGCTATCTATAATATGGCGAAAGGATTTATCGAAAATAACATCTCACTTCACTTACTTACCATTAATACAAAAAAGCACTTTAAACCCGACGAACAGGTTCCAGAGGAATTTAAAACACATGCTAATTATAATTCGGTTTACAGAAATACGAATACTACAGGTGTTGGCGCCCTAATTAATTTATTTAGTGGCAATTCTTATTTCGTTTCAAGATTCTATTTTAAGGCTTTTGAGAAAAAGCTAATCGAGGTTCTAAAAGCAAATTCCTTCGATATTATTCAGCTGGAGGGCCTTTTTATGGGTGTTTATATTGATACCCTAAAAAGATATTCGAAAGCTAAAATCGTCTTAAGGGCTCATAATGTCGAGCATTTTATCTGGAGAAGGCACATCGCGCATGAAAAAATAAGTTTTAAAAAGGTATATCTCACCCTTCAGAATAAACGTCTTAAGAAATTTGAAATGAAAGTGATCTCACATGTAGACGCGATCGTTCCGATAACAAAAACAGATGAAGACGAATTTAAAAAATTGGGGTTTACAAAGCCGCTATTTACCTGCATTACGGGAGTAGATGTTAAGAGTTATCAGGCAAGGCTAAACCTGAATGAAAAGGCAAAAACCATTTTCTATTTTGGGTCTATGGACTGGCTCCCTAACCAGGAAGCCGCCAACTGGTTTTTGGACAATTGTTGGGAAGTGGTTCATAAAGCTGTACCTGAAGCCAAGCTGATAATAGCTGGAAGAGGTATGCCTCTTG
>JAYSYG010000515.1:0-3819 GCA_043716685.1 Sphingobacteriaceae bacterium
TTAATAATAAAGAGATCGTTCCTGCCATCGTCGTCCGGCGAAAAACCCTCGGGTATGAAAAGATCTATCCGCTCTACCTCTATTGGTGTAATTATATTATTGTTCGTTGGATCGCCGTCGCCATCAGGGTCCCAGTTAAAACCATTATTCGAAGTGTCACTTGCAATGATATTATTTTTATCCGTCGCAAAACCAATCACCGAATTTTTAAGAGTTCCGGCAAAGCCATTCGGATCAATCATAACTGTAAATACAATTGTATCACGCGTAACAGCAGATAAAGTACTAGCAGGCGCTGATAGTAAACTCAACTCCGTACTCCCGTTAAATAAAGGATTGATAGTTAATGAAGAATTTTTTGAAATAAGTTCGGGTGGATTAACAACTGTATATGTAACCGGGTACACAAAAGTAGCGGCAAGATTATCATTGAGGATCACATTTGTGAGATCGCTATTGGATGAATTATTTGCAGTGACTAGAAACCTTATCCTGTATAATTCTGAACCATATTCCTCTGGTGTAGAAGCTGCATTGGTTAACCCAAAAGACGTATTGATGCAATTGTTCACCTGGACAAATATTGTTGCGTAGCTGCAAAATGAATTCCCACTTACAACAGTATATGTAATCGATTCTGTTGGTGTATATATCACTACCGGCGCTATCTGGAACCCAGGCATCCAGGTATAATTCGTTGCTCCATTTGCTGTAAGCGTAATACTTTCTCCAGGGCAAATAGATGTATTAGAACTTAAGGCAGTGATTGCGAGGCTATTGATCACATTAATAAGAACGGTCGCTTGTCGGGCGCAACCCAGTAAATTACTGCCAATTGCCGTATATGTTGTGCTGATTGTAGGACTAATAACTGCAGAGTACGAAAGCGGCGGCGGATTTCCCAGTAGCCATGCAATGACAGGAGCACCTGTTGCAGTGAGGGTTGCCGTCTGGCCGATACAAATTGTTGGAGGGGACACCGCAGTTAATAAATCCGGAACGGGAAATACCGTAACCTGCAGTAAGGCAGAGGACACGCAATTTCCATTTGCCCCAGTCACCGTATATTGAGTCGTAAAATAGGGATTCACTGTTACTGAAAAACCACTGAGGTTGCCCGGAAGCCAGATGTAATCTGTAGCCCCGCTTGCTGTTAACGATACGGTTTTTCCAACACAAATTGTGGCATCTGAACTTGCCGCCGTAACTGTTGGTGTATTATTCACCGATATCGTAATTGCAGCGCTTCCTGAGCAGGTCCCCAGGGTAGCAAGCAAGGTATAGGTTGTCGTTACACTTGGACTAACGGACACTAGCGGTCCTGTGTTTGGTGTTACTTCACTTGGAGGCAACCAACTGAGATTGGCAGAAGTACTTACCAAAAAATTTACAGGTGGGCCAGGGAAACAGGCAAACGTGGACGAGGGAATAATATTTAAAGTGATAGGATTTAGGCTACTTGTAACGTTAATACTTGCGGTACCCGAACAATTTGTGAGTGTATTGTTAAGCGTAACAGAGTAAATTCCTCCTGTATTAATGGTTATTGTTGGAGTATTCCCCGGACCAATAATTCCCGGACCACTCCACATAATAACAGTAGACGAAGATGTAGGAGAAGCTGAAAGATCTATTGTATTATTATTACAGAGACTGCCATACGGAAAAATAGTTACATCAAGCCCCATATATACATTTACCGTTGTACTTCCTGAGCAGGTACTGTTTTCTCCAGTAACAGAATAGGTGGTGTTGCTAATAGGATTCACAACAATACTCGACCCGGTTAGATTTCCCGGAAACCAGGTATAATTGACTGCGCCATTGGCAGACAACGTAGAGGAATTACCCGGACAAATTATTGCCGGACTTGCCAAAGCAGTAATGCTAATTGCAGGGATTACAAAAATTGTCCAGGTCGCAGATGCAGAACAACCGGAATTATTGGCACCGGTAACCGTATAAATTGTAGTGCCCGAAGGACCGACTGTTATGTTTGGGCCATTAAGATTACCCGGTTGCCAGGTATAAGAAGAGGCTCCGTTTGCAGATATACTGACGGAGTTTCCCAGACAAATTGTTGTATCGGAGCTCGAAAAAGAAATCTGTGGATTTGGTATAACATTCTGAAACCTTATGAGAGTAGCTATACATGCTCCGTTTGAACCCAGCAAAGTATAAGTTGCAGACGAAAGCGGAGTTATAACAATACTTGATGCTGTTGCAATTCCGACCCAGGTGTAACTACTTGCACCCCCCGCAGTGATCGTAGCTGAAGCTCCAGAACATATAAGGGTTGGATTGTTATTGGCTGTTAAGGATGGCGTTGGAGTTACACTTACAATTGACGTGGCGTTTACAGCGCAAGTTGGACTACCTGAACTAACTGTGTAAATTATTGTAGCAGAAGGACTAACAACAATAGAAGAGCTAATGGCCCCTCCGGGAGTCCACGTATAAGGGCCAGCACCGGAAGCAGTAAGTGTAACCTGGTTTCCTGAACAAATAGAACTGGCTGAGTTAACTACGCTTAAATTTCCTGCTCCCGGTGTAGCGGTATAAAGTTGCTGGATCTCGCATAAAGTTAAAACGCGATTCCAGATCCCGATATCATCAATTTTACCACTGAAAAAACGATGAAAAAACTGGCCATTGCCATCATAATCCGTACCAAAATACAAAGGATTTACAGAGCTGCATATAGATCCCGGAGCCGCCATAGTAGATGCCGATATGCCATTAATATATATGGTTAGTCCCTGTGTGAAACTACTTGTATATATAAGGTGGATCCAGGTATTCAAAAGGGAACTACTTAAAGATGGTGGTGATGTGAATCCTGTTAAATTATTATTATTAGTTGCGAATTGCACCGAACTCCCCGAAAGAGCGCCTTCATAAGTATCGGAATTTGCATTACTACCCGTGCAACTTGCCTGGTACCATTTTGTAACAATGCCCTGAATCCCTGAAGGAAAGGAACTGATCTGGATCCAGGCCGAAATACTTAAATCATTATATCCAGATAAGGAGCTGGCACTAGGAACAACAATGTAATTAGAGCTTCCGTTAAAACTATAGGCGGAATTTGAAGCGCTAAATCTGTCGGAAGTAAGACTCGCACCGTTCACAGTACCATTATGTGCGTTACCACTAACATCGTTCGCATTTCCTGTAAAAGGCCAGTAGCCGACAAGTCCTGTTGTTGGCACATAAGAAGGCACCTGGGACTTGCCATTTAAAAAGGAAAATAAAAAAAATACGGCAAAAAGTCTTTTCATTCTTTTGGGTTCGAGTTATAAAATAAAGATATAAAATAAACCAATATCCTGCTCACCAAAAAAATGTTTTACTTAACTTGCATCTGGATGAAAAAACTCTCAGGTTTCTTTTTAATTCTTTCAGGGGTTATTCTTGTACTTATTTCTATTATGGGACTGGTAAAAGCTTTTGACACATTCACACAAACGGGTTCTTCAACCGAAAATATTGCCCGTACACTTGGCAGTATTATATTTCCACTTTTGTTAACTGTGTCGGGAAGATGGTTGTTTAGAAAAGGGTTAGTCTTGTGGAGAGAAAAACCTTAAAACGATAATTCAGAACTACTGTTAAGTTAACTGTAATCCAACGTAAGACCCTGACAGGTTTAGTGAAGAGCCACGGAAAACCTTCAGGGTTTGAAGATCATTTAGGGTTAACATAACACTACTTCCTTAGCCATTTGAGCATTGGCTTTTCAAAAACGCTGTTGATTATTTTAGCCACAAGGAGCAGGGTAAAAAAATAAAGAAGGAAGTACCAACTTGTTTTTACAAA
>JAYSYG010000516.1:0-3812 GCA_043716685.1 Sphingobacteriaceae bacterium
AACCGATGCGTGGAGATTTTTAATTGTGATCATTTTGTTTTATTTAATTTGAAAATTATAATTGTAGGCTTGTACTGAAAATTTATCTACCAAAAAAGCTTGTCTACCGATGTTCCATATAAAAACAGACAGCTTATCTTTTGGTTTAAAATCGGCAGATACATTTGTTGTGTAATTGTATTCCAACGGGTCACAACATTTTGTTGCAGGGGCCTCATTTAATTTGAACTGACCGTAGAACTTAGTTTTACGTGTTTCTCCATCCTCCAAAACCGTGCAAATCATAGCCTCCCTGCTTGTATTCAAAAACAGCTCCTTACGACTACATTTAATTTTTAGTTGAACGCGGTTGGAATGAAAGCCGATACTGTCAAATGAAAGAACGAGTCCATACTCCTTTTGTGTGTAGTTAAACGGTTTCTCAAGTGTAATCTCATCTGTCAAAACCACATCCTGTTTTTTACTGGAATAAGGTGTAAGTTCGTTGCTTCCTCCCAAAACATTTTGATACACTGCATTTGTTTTCAAAAAAATATATTTCCATTTAGTGTAGGTCATACCAGCGCGTAAGAGAATATTACGATTCGCCTGATAGCAATAAATCAGATTTACGATCAGCAGCAAACCCGCAAGAGAAACAATGGAATTATACACAATCGCTTTCCCGACAAAATGAGCAAAAAATTTTGCCCCAACAAAAGAAAACAACGCGTAATAGTCCACCAGCACACGAATACCCAGTCCATCAAAATAGTTGTAAGCCCAATAGCTGGCAAAAAAATAAAACAAGCTGAGGGTAAAAAGAGCGGTTGCAAAAAAAGAAAATTTATTTTCACGATACATAAATAACAATCCTAATAAAAAAAGAAAGCACACTGGCGTGTAAATAAAGAACCCCCCATCAAAACCAAACAGCATTTTTAAGATCTGTGGATCCAGCCAATAAAAACCATCCGCCTTGTAGGTATTATGAAATAAACTCTTACTCTGGATAAGCCAGACCAGACTTTGCGCGAACACAATAAGAACTGAAAGAGAAGCGGCTTTGTAAAACACTTTATTCCTAAAAAGATCCCTAAAAAACTGCCTGCACTCTTCTATGCTTCTGAACCAAATGAAAACAGAAAAGACTATAAGCACATTATTGGGTCTTACTAATATTATGAGACCAAGAATGAGAAAAGACCAGAAGAGGTTTTTGCTTTCTTTTTGCAAAACAAATTTCGAACTGTGATATAAAAAAACAGAGATTAGGCTAAAAGAATAAACGTGGGACATTCCTGCTTCTGAGAGTGTGTAATTTAAAAGATTCGTTCCGAAAAATAAAAGCAGGATAACGATGGCACTTGTTCTATCGCCAATGTTGTGAAGCTGGAATAGTTTTTTAAGATAAATTAAACCCATAACTGCGTAGAATAAAGCTGCCACAGCAACAAAGAGTTGAAAAGGAAAACTATACCCATCGAAAGGGAAAGTAAACAAAGCCGCAAACAAAGAAGCGATGGCAAAAAAAGGCAATAATAAAACTGACACACCGATAGGATGCACATTAATTGTGCCTGTACTTGTTTTTAAAAGAAACCAGTCATTTCCAACCTGGTTAGTAAAGTCGTGCGTAATAAAAATAGAAACAAGTCCGGAATAATAATCCTTGGCGTCACCACCCATAAAGTTTAAAGGATATTCTGTATAGTTCCATTTAAAGAACCAGCTGATCGCGATTGCTAAAAGGATAGTGCAAAAAACAGAGTAGTCGGAGAATTTATATTTTAAGGTGATGCCTGACATTTTATTTACCCAACACTTCCCTCCAGGCTTACTGCTAATAATTTCTGAGCTTCAACGGCAAACTCCATCGGGAGCTTGTTTAATACTTCCTTGCAATACCCGTTTACGATCAGTGCGATTGCTTTTTCCATGCCAATACCACGCTGTTTGCAATAGAACAACTGATCTTCACCAATTTTACTGGTTGTAGCCTCATGTTCTACAATTCCCGTTTTGTCTTTTATTTCAATATATGGAAATGTATGCGCCCCGCATTTGTCACCCATTAATAAACTATCACATTGCGAAAAATTACGCGCGTTGGTTGCGCCTTTACGCACCTGCACCAATCCGCGGTAACTATTATTGCTAAAACCAGCGCTGATACCTTTTGAAATAATCGTGCTGCGGGTATTCTTCCCGATGTGGATCATTTTAGTTCCGGTATCGGCTTCCTGTTTATTGTTTGTAACGGCAACAGAATAAAATTCACCAATGCTGTTGTTTCCTTTTAAAATTACGGATGGATATTTCCACGTGATCGCAGAACCTGTTTCCACTTGTGTCCAACTGATCTTGGAATTATCCTCCAGGCAAATGCCACGTTTGGTTACGAAATTAAAAATACCGCCTTTACCGTCTTTGTCGCCGGGATACCAGTTCTGAACGGTGCTGTATTTCACCTCTGCATCTTTGTGTGCTATTATTTCTACAATAGCTGCGTGCAATTGATTTTCATCACGCGCCGGTGCAGTGCAACCCTCCAGGTAAGAAACATAACTTCCTTCATCGGCAACTATCAATGTTCTTTCAAACTGACCGGTTCCTTTCGCGTTAATTCTGAAGTAAGTAGACAATTCCATTGGACAACGCACTCCCTTTGGAATATAGCAAAACGAACCATCGCTGAAAACCGCAGAGTTTAGCGCAGCGTAGTAATTATCTGTATACGGCACAACCATGCCCATGTACTTTTTAATAAGGTCGGGAAATTCCTGCACTGCTTCGCTGAAGGAACAAAAAAGAATTCCTTTTTCTGAAAGCGTTTCGCGGAAGGTAGTTTTAACAGAAACGCTGTCAAATACTGCATCTACTGCGATATTAGATTCCACACCACTTAAACGCTTTTGTTCTTCAAGAGAAATCCCAAGCTTTTCAAATGTTTTTAGCAACTCAGGATCTACCTCATCGAGGCTCTTTAACAGGGGCGTTTGTTTTGGAGCAGAATAATAAATGATCTCGTTGAAATCGATCTTCGGATAATTGAGATGCGCCCAATTATCAGGCGCTTTCATTGTTAACCAGTAGCGGTAAGCTTTTAAGCGGAATTCCAGCATCCATTCCGGCTCATTTTTCTTTTTACTCAAAGCCCTTACAACATCTTCGTTGAGACCTTTTTCAAAAGTATCTGTTTCAACATCGGTTGTAAATCCGTATTTGTATTCGCTGTTTATCTGTTGTACAAGTATTTCGTTGCTCATGCTATAATCTGTATAGTTTTTTTAAGGTCTCGGCATCTATATTATCCTTAGGTCTGTTTGATTTTTCTTTTTCTTCTATTAGCGTGTTAAGTTGTAATACCTTTAACGAAACATCTTCTGAAATCCTAAAATCTTTTGAAGCATCATAGCAGGCCTTAAAATTATTTTGTTTAAAAAACTGCAGGTCTGCCATAATATCTATTGTAAAGCCATTGTCTAAAATTATTTCGGTGTAACCGGCGATAAAAGGAAGCGTATGAAAAATTTCTGCGCCTTCGATACCATACTCGTTAAGCGCTTTTACAAAAGGAGTTCTGTTTTCAACGGTATCTTCCAGCCACAAATCAATATCACTTGTCGAACGGTTAAAACCATGAATATTTACAGCAAAACCACCTACCAAAATGTAATTGACCTTATTTGAGTTAAGGCATTTAAAAAATTTAATTATTTCAACTTCTGCAAAATCCAATTAGTACTTAATTAAAACTTTATTTTTATTACTTACATTCTTTGAAGGGTTAAATAAAAATGAAACGCGCATTAGATCAATAGCTTTTTGAA
>JAYSYG010000517.1:0-3807 GCA_043716685.1 Sphingobacteriaceae bacterium
CCGTCGCAGTTAAAATCTTTAAATACTGCCCAGTTGGCAACCTGCGGAAATAAGTAGCTATGGAACCAGCTTTCCCTGTATTTAATTTGTCCGGGGTTACCAATATTAATAAAACAACGGAACCGTCCCACTCCGTATATATTCAGACGGTCGAAAGCAACAATATCCTTTTTACCATCTGCGTTCAGGTCTAAATTAGATACATTCGAAAAATTGATGCCATTTGCCCAGGGCATTTTTAGCACATATCCGTTTTCGATCACGGCAATTGTGTCACGATCTACCGGCATTTGCGCCATTAAAACGCTTCCTAAAAAACATAAAAAAAGAAAGGAGATATGTTTAAACATCATATACAAAAATATGCAAATAAAAAGCCAAAAACTATCTTACGGTTGCCAATTAAAAAGTTAATTAATCCAAATACAAAACTATTGCCACATCCCTCTTTTTTTTAGTACCTTAAATCTGGATTTCAATAAGTGAAAAAACTACTCTATATAGTTCCGCTCTTGTTCTTAACGTTCCAGGCTTTTTCTTTTCACATTGTGGGAGGAGAAATGATCTATAACGATCTTGGAAATGGAAAGTACCAGATAATTCTTAAAATTTACCGGGATTGTTCTGCTACAAATGCCAGTGCTTTTGATGGTACCGGCAATGTAGGTCCTGCTTATTTAACCGTTTATGATGCGGCTAATACTATGGAAGGAATTTACGATATCGGGTCTCCGGTAATTACTCCCGTTCCCCCGGCATTTAGTAATCCCTGTATTCTGGCACCGAATAGTATTTGTGTTGAACAAGGCGTGTACACCTATACGCTTGATCTGCCTCCCAAAGCCGGTGGTTATACGATTGTTTACCAACGCTGCTGCAGAAATTCCATTATTGAAAATCTCTCTAATCCCGATGGCCAGGGGGCCACTTACTTTGCTGAAATTCCGGGTCCTGAAGACGCAGCAGCGAATAGTTCACCGCGCTTTTCTAAGTTCCCTCCCATTTATATTTGCCGCGATGTGCCTCTTCAGTTTGACCATTCGGCCATTGATCCTGATGGCGATCAATTGGTTTATTCGCTTTGTGCACCTTATGCCGGACTGGACGGCTGCTGCTCTTCTCTTAGTAGTGGACCTCCGCAATCTGGCCCTAACTGCGTTTCACCACCTTCTTCCTGCCCCAGCGTAGCAAGCCCTCCACCCTATGCAAATGTTTTATTTGTTGCGCCGTATAGCGGTACTTATCCCATCGATGGTAATCCCGCATTTTCAATTAATCCTGTAACAGGAGAATTATCCGGAACGCCTACCCTAACCGGACAATACGTAGTTGGCATTTGCGCACAGGAATACCGGAATAATAAATTGATCAATTCACATTTCAGGGATTTTCAATTCACAGTGATTGGTTGTACCGTTAACGTGTTAAGTGTTGTTGCAGATCAGAAACAACAATGCCAGGGACAGACCATTGCCTTCACGAATCAAAGTATAAATAATTCTACGAGTCCTGTGTATCACTGGGATTTTGGAGTGCCGGCAATTAATACAGATACTTCAAATTTATTTAATGTAACCTATCTGTACCCCGATACCGGGATTTTTATCTTAACACTTATTACAAATCCTGGCAAACCTTGCTCAGACACATTAAAAAAACCAGTGTACGTTTACCCTCCTTTGAAAATAAATTTTAAGCATCAGGACAGGCAATGCCTGAAAGACAATTCTTTTAATTTTAAAACAGAAGGTGTGTATCTTCCGCAAACAACCTTTACCTGGAATTTTACACCCACTGCGACACCAGGCGCTTCATTCTTAAAAGATCCCACCGGAATTCATTTCACACAAAGTGGGTTATTTGTTGTGAAGCAAAAAGCAAAACAATTTGCCTGCAGAGATTCTTTTACAGATACTGTGAGGGTTGTGCCCAGGCCAAAAGCAAAGATCAATAACCTCCAGAGCGGGCTTTGTGACCCGGCCCTGATAGGGTTTAGCAATGGCAGCAGCAGCGATCTTCCTCTACGGTACTCTTGGGTTTTTGGTGACGGCAAAACATATAGTGACTTTGAACCCACGCATGTATTTAGCCCTGCGGGAACATACGGCGCCACTCTTACTGTTGAAACAACGCTGCTTTGCAAGGATACCGCTATAGCCGTTCTTTCCAATATTGTAGTGAATCCACGATCAAGCGCTGCCTTTAGTTTTACGCCAAGAGTGACGAGCATTTTCGATCCTGATATTTTAATCCGCAGCTCTTTCACCGATGGAGGAGTTAAACGACTATTTACTTTTGGAGACGGGCAAAGCTCGGCACTTCCGCAAAATCTGCATACGTATTCTGATTTTGGGAATTACAAAATAACCCAGGTAGTTGAAAACGGTTATGGCTGTATAGATAGTGTAAGCGACATTGTAAAAATTTTACCGGAGTTCAGGTTCTGGATCCCCAATTCCTTTACGCCGGATGACAATTCGCGGAATGATCTTTTTAAAGCCGTAACAATAGGTGTTAGAGATTATACGTTTGAAATTTTTAACCGTTGGGGAGAACGGATCTTCAAAACATCAAACCCTGAAGATGGCTGGAATGGCTTTTACAAAGGATACGAATGCCCACAGGGAATTTATGTCTGGAAAATAAGTTTCAAAAATGTAGTATCAGAAGAAACCGAAACCCATCTCGGACACGTGACCTTGATACGGTTGAGTCCGCAGTATTAGATAGCCTCTTAAATTAATCTTACATTTAAGATCAGATTTTGGGCAGTGCAAAAACTAACCGTATATTTTTTCCAGAACTATACTCTTAAAATGCAGGTACAGTGGTTTAAGCGCCTGTTGTATCTTTTCCTTGTTATTAAAAGCTGTTACTTTTTCTGCAACTTCGACCTTTTTTTTGGAGAAAATTCCATTGTGTTTGTTACGCCCCAAAAAATTGGATTTTTTAAAAGTTTTGCCTTTTTACTCTACAATTCTGAATCAATTGGGTTAAGCAAAATTTTTATTACATCAGTTCTTCTTTTGTCCATTCTGAATCTTTTTATAAAGCGTTTCCATTTTATTCCCGATCTTTTACTTTGGTTACTGGTTGTAAATCTTAACAACCGCGTTTACCCTGCTTTAACCGGAGGCGACAATCTGCTGAATCAGTTTTTATTTTTTAATTGCTTTTTATCGTTTAGTTTTCAAAGCACTAAGACGTGGCAGGGAGAATTAAAAGTTTGCTTACACAATCTTGCTGTTATGGCAATCATTATTCAAATCTGCATTTTGTATCTTTTATCTGCCCTTGCAAAACTAAATGACCCCGGGTGGCTTTCCGGCAAAGCTATAATTGCAGTCGCGCAAATAAAGCACTTCTCTTTGTTTTCCTTTTTAAGTTACAGCCGGTCGCTTGATCCTATCCTGATATTTTTAAACTACGTAGTTCTCTTTTACCAATTGCTTTTTCCAGTATTGGTCTGGATAAAAAAAGTAAAAAAACCTCTACTCATTATTGGCATACTGATGCATCTCTACATTGCCTTTGTTATGGGCCTGGTAAGCTTTGGTTTTGTTATGATCATCGGTTATGTGTTTTTTTGGCCTTCCAAACAAACGGTTTAATAAAAATTTTTATCTTTGCATCATGTTTACAAATGACCAATTAAAAGACTTGAATGATCGCAGTATCGCGTTGAGGGGGTTTCTTTGACTACGATAGCAAGAAACACGATCTCGAACTCTTAGAAGAGAAAACACTTGATCCAAATTTTTGGACCGACTCCAAAAAAGCAGAAAAAATCTTAAACGAAGTAAAGCA
>JAYSYG010000518.1:0-11446 GCA_043716685.1 Sphingobacteriaceae bacterium
AAGCCGACCCTTATCCTTCGTATCTTACAGTTCCATCCCCTATTCCCACTGGTATGTGGGGTTGTTCTGACTTAGGAGGTGTTAAAGACGGTTACGGTACACCTTACCTTCCGCCCTCTGATAATTTCATGTCTCACTACGGGTGTCGTTGTAAATTTACCCAGGAGCAATACAATTACATGGCGTATATCATCATGACCAAACGCCTTTACCTGCATTAGATAGACTTTGGAACAGGCAATACTTTTCGAATTGACTAATTCATCCTTAATGGCTATTTTTGCAGGATAAATTATCTAGTGTATGTCTCACCTCGTTGCCCCTTCTGTTTTATCTGCCAATTTCGCCAACCTTCAGGCTGATATTGAAATGATCAATGCCAGCGATGCAGATTGGTTTCATGTGGATGTGATGGATGGGGTTTTTGTTCCGAATATTTCATTCGGGTTCCCGGTTCTCAAAATCCTTCAAAAACTTGCTAAAAAACCGCTGGATGTGCATTTGATGATCGTTGAACCTGATAAATTTACGCAGGCATTTAAGGATGCCGGGGCACATACTTTAACCATTCACCTCGAAGCCTGCCCACACCTGCACCGCAGCGTTCAAAATATTAAACATTCAGGAATGAAAGCCGGCGTTGCCATTAACCCGCATACTCCCATTCATTTGCTGGAAGATATTATTGCAGACATAGACCTTGTGTGCGTGATGAGCGTTAACCCGGGATTTGGCGGACAGAAATTTATAGAAAATACTTACGATAAAATCATAAAATTAAAAAAGCTTATCGTTCAAAAAAGCTCAAAAGCCTTAATTGAAATTGATGGAGGGGTAGACCTGACGAATTATAAAAAACTCATCGATTGCGGCGCTGACGTTTTAGTTGCCGGAAATACTGTTTTTAGTTCCCCTACTCCTGCTAAAACCATAGGCCAGCTAAAGCACCATTAATTTCCATTCCCACTAGCGGCGATTTTTATCCACAACATGTGGAATATTTTATACAATTTATTCTCTCATCTAGTCTACAGCCCACTGTTTTAGCTCTGGTATAATTATTGAAATTATTTAGATGTCTATTTACTCAGCAAAAAAGGGTGATAGAATTTACAAACAAACTAAAAATAAACTGCGTTGTGTGAGCATTTGTTTTTTATGTAAATTCTATCCCCTTTTCCTTTTTCACTCTTTTTTCACTTTTAATCTTTGCCTGTTTAAAATCCTATATTTGTGTTTCATACACGAAAAATGAAAAAACTCATTCCACTTTTTTGCCTGTCTGTTTTTATTTCCTGCAACCGCGAAAAAAAAGAAGATCAAATGGCAACATCACAAAACCCGGCTTTTGACACGTATAAAGAACGGTTTATTGATAACCTATGGGCAGTGTATCCCGGTTGGGCGAGCAGTGTGGGGTATCACAAATACGACAGTGTTCTTGTCATTCCCAATGAAGCCCAGCGTTCAAAGGAACAGGCTTTTTTTAATGCCAACCGCGATTCACTGAACCATTATAAATTGAGCTCCCTATCCGATCAAAATAAAACAGACCACCACCTTATTGAGGATTTTCTAAACGCCGGTAACTGGAATCTTACTACTTTAAAAAACTTTGAATGGGACCCTTCCAATTATAATATCTGCGGGAGTTTTGCCGAAATGCTGAACAATAATTATGACAGCCTGGATACACGTCTTCACAACTTTTATTTAAGAATGGCTTCTGTTCCTGCTTATTACCAGGCGGCGAAAAAGAATATTAAAAGTCCAACACTTGAACATACGGACCTGGCAATGAGCCAGAATCTCGGAGGCACTTCTGTGTTTGAAACGGATCTTGAAGAGGCACTGAAAAAATCCAGACTTAGTGCTGAAGAAAAAACAAAAATAAAAGTCCGCGCAACTGAATGTATAAAAGTGGTTAAAGACTACGCAGACTGGCTGAAACACTTTAAGAACGAAAATCCGAGGAGCTTCCGTCTCGGCAAGGATCTTTATGCTAAAAAATTCGAGTTTGATATTCAGTCCGGCTATAGTGCCGATCAGGTATTTGAAAAAGCACTTGCACACAAAAAAGATCTCCACGAAAAAATGTATGCCCTTACAAAAGATTTATGGCCAAATTATTTAAAGGATAAACCGATGCCAGAAAACAAGCTGGAAGCAATTAAACAAATGATCGATGTTCTTTCGGTAAAACACGTGAAGCCGGATTCCTTTCAAACGGCCATAGAAAAACAGATTCCTGTGCTGGTAGATTTTGTGAACAAGAAAAATTTAATTTTTCTGGATCCCTCAAAACCCCTGGTAGTAAGGAAGGAACCTGCTTATA
Organism: Sphingobacteriaceae bacterium; assembly: GCA_043716685.1. Taxonomy (GTDB): domain Bacteria; phylum Bacteroidota; class Bacteroidia; order B-17B0; family Aurantibacillaceae; genus Aurantibacillus. Next base: position 2,336 of record JAYSYG010000518.1, read on the forward strand.
TGGCAGGACTTGCAGGGGCATCCATTTCTTCACCCGGACCCTATGATAAAAATGGTAACACCTATTATAATGTGGGGAGTATGTCTGGCTGGACAAAAGAAAGAGCTGAAAGTTACTTGCGCGAATACAACCATTACATTCTGCAGATCCTGAATATTCATGAAGCAATTCCGGGACATTATACGCAGCTTGTTTACTCCAATCAATCACCCAGTATTATAAAAGCTTTATTCGGCAATGGCGCTATGATAGAAGGCTGGGCTGTTTATACGGAGCGTATGATGCTTGAAAACGGTTATGGTGCGTTGGATGGTTCAGATAAAGCAGAACCCGAGATGTGGCTGATGTATTATAAATGGAATCTAAGGAGTACCTGCAATACAATTTTAGATTACTCTGTACACTCAAAAAACATGAGTAAAGAAGAAGCGCTCGATCTCTTAACCAAGGAAGCTTTCCAGCAACAGGCCGAAGCCGAAGGAAAATGGAGGCGCGTTACCTTAAGTCAGGTACAGCTCTGCTCCTACTTTGCCGGCTTTAAAGAGATTTATGAATTCCGGGAAGAGCTAAAAACTAAAATGGGAGATGGGTTTAATCTGAAAGCCTTTCATGAAAAGTTTTTGAGTTATGGTAGTGCGCCGGTAAAGTATATTAAGGAGTTGATGTTGGCGGATATTAACTAGTTGGCAGCGAGGCAGTAGACAGTGAACAGGTCACTTCCCTTCCACTATAATATTTTCAGATACTTTAGGAGAAATGATCAGCTCTTTGTTGCCGCATTGAACGAGGAGAGAACCGTCAAATTCCTCAATTGATTTTATAAAGATGCCTGCTCCGATAATCAGTTTGTTTCTTTCAAGGTATTTTAAAAAAACGGGAGAGTGATCGGATACTCCCATCACTTTGTAGTGGTTTCCGGCCTTTACCTCAGACAAATTCATGAAATTACTTTTTTTGAATTTACCTTTTTCGTCAGGAATAGGATCTCCATGCGGATCATAATTAGGGTTGCCTAATATCTCAGAAAGCTTCCTGATCAGTTTATCATTCTGCACATGCTCCAGTTCTTCTGCTATTTCATGTACTTCATCCCAGCCAAATCCCAGCTCTTTTGCAAGGTAGGTTTCCCAGATCCTGTGACGTCTTACAATACTTAATGCCATTTTGGCCCCGGCCGACGTGAGCCTCGTACCATACGATTTTTCATAGATCACGTATTTTAATTCATGTAATTTCCGCAGAGATTCTGTAACTGATGAGGGCTTGATATTAAGCTTCTGGGCAAGCTTTAAATTACCCACAACATATTTATTATCCTGGGAAAGATTATAGATCGTCTTCAGATAATTTTCGATCGTTTCGTTGCGCATTCTAAATAATTAGGTATGCCAAATTTAATAATTATATTTTATTAAATCCTGTTTACATTTGTCGAAAATAGTACAATGTTTAAAAAATACCTTACGCTCATTTCTGTTGGATTGCTTGTACTTGCCATGGCTTGTAAAAAACTCGCCCCGGCACCCGCAAAAGAAGAGGAGCTTCTTGATGGACCCGTTGAAGGATTGAGTCACGAGGAAAAAAGCCGTTTTCTTAGGGGAGACGCCGCTTTTAATACCGTTATTTTTACAAAAGATAATGGCCTGGGTCCTATTTTTGTTGCAAGCTCCTGTGGCAATTGTCACGCGGGTGATGGCAAAGGGCATCCCTTTACAAGTCTTACACGTTTCGGGCAAACGGACAGTACCGGCAATCAATATCTTGAAAAAGGCGGGCCACAACTTCAAAACAGGGCTCTTCCGGGGTATGAACCTGAATCTGTTCCCTTTGGCGTTAGCAGCACAAAAATACTTCCACCGGCGAATACAGGATTGGGTTATCTGGACGCTGTAAGCGATGCGGATCTTCTTGCCTTATCTGATCCATTAGATACGGATGGCGACGGCATCTCAGGAGTCGCGAACTGGGTAAAAGTTCCGGGATATTGCGAGTACAGGAAAAACGGGATGGAACAAAACGACAAGCACATTGGGCGATTCGGCAGAAAAGGCGCTGCTTATGACCTGCTTCAACAAACTGCTAATGCTTACAACCAGGACATGGGTATTAATTCAACGTTTGAACCTAAAGACACGTATTCAAAAGCAATCGTTGATCCGGAAGTAAGCAACGCAACTATTTACGACGTTGTATTTTATCTGCGCACCTTAAAAGCGCCCATACCAAGGAACCAGGAGGATGCCGATGTGCAATCGGGTAAACACCTCTTTACTTCTGTTGGCTGCGCAAAATGCCATGCACCACAGCTAAAAACGGGCGATTCAAAAATTTCCACACTCTCCAATAAAACCTTTTATCCCTATACAGACCTGCTTCTTCATGACATGGGAAGTGGTCTGGATGATGGATATACAGAAGGTTCAGCCAAAACATACGAATGGCGGACACCGGCGCTCTGGGGACTTGGGTTATCAAAAAATTCACAGGGAGGCAGTTATTACCTTCTGCATGACGGAAGGGCCAAATCGATTGAAGAGGCGATACTGCTGCATGGCGGAGAAGGTAACCAAAGCAAAAACAATTACAAGGGTCTTGCAGAAACTGAAAAAAAGAAGCTGATCAAATTTTTAGAAAGCCTTTAACATGGATAGAAAAGAGTTTTTAAAAACCTGCGGTGGTTCTTGCCTTGGCCTGATAGGCATTTCACTTCTGGCTGAATGTAAACCAACAAAACATGTGCAGGGCGTTCTTGCAAATAACCGTCTGCGTATTGAAAAAAAAGAATTCACTTTTATTAAAAATGAAAAAACAAGTTACAGGAGAAGCATTATTACAAAGCCGGAAAATTCGGATTACCCGATCGTGATCTACCGTTTTTCGGATATGGATTACTCTGCCCTACTTTTACGTTGCACACATCAAAGCAATGAGTTAACCATGAATGGTGATATACTGAGTTGTCCCGCGCACGGAAGTGAGTTCAGTAACAAGGGAGATATTGTCCAGGGGCCGGCTGAACAAAAACTACAGTCCTTTAAAGTTACAAGTGACGAAAAGAACATTTACATAGAATTAAGTTAAGATGAAAAAAATAGCAGCCTGCCTTTTAGTATTCCACATTCTGAACTCAGATGCACAAACCGATACTACGTTTATAAAGAGAATACCTGTAGATACATCTAAAATGAAACTGAACATGGATGCTGTGTACAACCGTCCGTTTTTACAGGCAGGTAAGCTGCCAGTCTCGGTTGGGGGTTATCTCGAAGCGAACAGCAGCTATTTTGTTACCGATGGAATTACCGAAGGTCTGTCTTTTCAAATTCCAAGAATGACACTTTTTATTTCTTCCAGCATAAAAAAACGGATCAGGTTTTTATCTGAAATTGAATTCGAGGAAGGCGGAAGAGAAGTTTCTATAGAGTTTGCGTCTATGGACCTTGAAGTGCAGCCCCTGTTAAACCTCAGGGGTGGTGTCATTATGAATCCCATTGGTGCCTTTAATCAAAACCATGACGGGCCAAAATGGGAATTTGTTTCACGTCCCATCTCGGCAACTTCCATCATTCCTTCCACGTGGAGTAATGTTGGCTTTGGGATTTATGGAAAGTATGCGCGTAAAAGTTTTGTTTGGGCTTATGAATTCTACGCAACAAATGGATTTGACGATAAGATCATTTCCAATCCACAAAACAGAACCTGGCTTGCGGCAAGCAAAACAAATCCCGAACGTTTTGAAGAAAGCTTTAACGGTGTGCCGCTTATTACGGCAAAAACAGCATTAAGACAAAGAAAGATCGGTGAAATTGGCCTCTCGTGGATGGGCGGTGTATATAATAAATTTGAGGATGAGGGAATTAAACTTGACAAAAAAAGAAGAGTAGATCTTTTTGCGGTAGACTTTAATACGAATCTTCCTGTACTAAAAACCTACATAACAGGTGAATGGGTCTGGGCCATGATAGATGTACCCGGCACTTACAGCCAGCAGTTCGGGAGCAAACAGCAGGGCGGATTTATGGATATTGTGCAGCCGGTTTTGAAAAGAAAATTATTTGGTTGGGAAAATAGCACGTTAAACCTTGCAGTACGACTTGAATACGCTGACTTTAATGTTGGTACATTTAAAGAAACAAATGGAAATATATCCGATCATGTTTTCGGGGTTACACCAGGCATCAGCCTCCGCCCTTCACAGCAAACGGTGATCCGTTTTAACTACAGCTATCACTGGCAAACGGATATCCTAGGAAATCCTGCGACAAGAACCAGTGGGATCCAATGTGGTTTTTCTACTTATTTCTAAATACTTTTACCCCAGAAGATATTTTTACCACAGAGAACACGAAGAAGGTCACGGGGTCACAAAGAAAAAAATGTTAGAACTTTAAGCGCAATGTCAGGTAAACATTCAGGGGATCTGCAGGAATAATTCCAGGACCTGGGTAACCCTCTGCTCTTCGTGTAAAATATTTGGAGTTTGCTAAATTATTTACGCCGGCAATGACTCCAATTTTTTTATAAGTATAGTTTGCTGAAAGATCGATAATGCTGTAAGCGGGAATGATCCCATAAATAGCGGACTTTGAAGAAGGCGCGTTAGTAGCATCGGAAAATTGAGCATCTGTATATGAGTACTGGCAGGTCACACCGAATTTTTTAAATGCGTAAGTAATTCCCGTGCGGAAAATAATTTTCGGAACAAATTCAACAATCTTGTTATTATAAGCAGGTTGCGAACTTTGGTATTTTGCGGTAATGAAAGACATGTTTATAAACGTAGAGAGCTTATGCTTTGAGTTTTTTCGAATCAATTTTATCCAGTCCAACTCTGCGAAGGTTTCTACGCCAATATTACGGCTGCTACCTATATTTGTGCGGTACCTGATGATCTGATAAGTATTTGTATCCACCTTTAAAGTAGTTCCAATTCTATCATTATACTGCAATAAAAATACACTCACGTCAAAATACAAAAGATTCTTTATCGCTCCACGAATTCCACCATCCGTTGTGAAACCTTTTTCATCTTTCAAATTAGGATCAATTCCGAAATTTGGGTTAACAACGCGCATGTCGTTAAAATTAATGGAACGGTAATTCTGGCTTATGTTCGCGTATAGTTCCAGGGATTTATTCATTTTAAACTGGGTTCCAATTCCTCCCAAAAGAAAACTTCTTTTATTGCTACGGTTATCGTATGTCTTTCCATCCCCAATAGTTGTAACAGAGCCAGTAAGGTTTGTGTTCAATGCACGGTAATATCCATTTGACGCGGTACTAATGTATTCATAGCGCAAGCCAGGAGTAACACTCCATCTTTTTGTAAACTGAAAAATGTTTTCGATAAATACAGCCATGTTTTCGGAAGGAAAAGTATAAGACGAATTTTCTAAACTATCAGGGTGAAGAAATTCAAAATTTGCCCGATTTGTAGTGTCTGCGTCCCCCTGTTTACGTATAGTTTGACCATGATAATAACGGGTACCAATTAAAAAGTGGCTATTTTCACCGAATAATTTGTATCGCCGTAATAATTTTAGTTCTCCACCATAGTTTTTATATACATCACTTAATAAATTTCTATTGGTAGAAATAATGTCGGGTCTTTCAGTTCTTCCCAAAATACCCAATGCATCTCTCCCAGCGAGCAGTCCAAAAGTCACCAGGCTGATCCGTGTCCTCTCTGTTACTTTATAATCCGCCGAGAGCGAAAGTAAATTCCAGTTCACTTTGAACCAATTGCGTTCGCGTATTATTAATGAATTATCTGTTTTAAATTGTTTATCCGTTAAACCGCCAGGTTGTTGGGCTATGTAATTTAAAAATGTGTACTCGGCTTTAATGGATAATTTTTCGTTCACCTGGTATTTCAGGCTGGCAAAAGCATTGTAACTATTAAGCTCTGAACGGGCTCTCCAACCTGTGTAGTGTTTGTACTGGTAAAATGTAGTATAAGACAGTTTTTTTACAGTACCGGATAATTTATTGAAGGAATTTATAAATCCAAAAGACCCAGCTGTTTGCCTGAAATCACCTGAGAGCTTTTTATCTTCCGGCGCTTCGGTAAATTTATAATTGATCATACCCCCGAATTGGCTCCCGAATTGAAGGCCCGCCGCTCCCCGCAGAATCTCAATACGTTCTATCGCTTCTGTTGGAGGCGTGTAATAACTCTCAGGATAACCCAAAGCATCCGCCGAAATATCATAACCGTTCTGGCGTGTATTAAAATTGGAGATGCGATTAGGGTTAAGTCCCCTCCCTCCTATTCCAATAGTAGAACCTGTACCATCATTCTCAAATACATTTATACCCGGAATTTTTGAAAAAATCTGACGACTATTATTTGCGGCAAGATTTGCATTCAAATCCTGAACATATACCGCTTCCGATTTTTTACCGGCATAGATCGTTGTTCCTTCAACATTATTTAAGCGTGAAATGCCGAAATCATTATCCTTTTCCGCCTTTATTGTTACTTCATCAAGGGCAATAAGGTCGGGGTGAAGAAAAATAATCAAGGTGCTATCTTTCATAAAACTTATTTTTTGAACCTGAGACGTGTATCCTTCACCAGTCGTTTTCACCTGGTACATTTTATTGGGAAGCAACTGAATTTTAAAATATCCGTTAGAATCTGAGTGCGCAGTATGGCTGTTAAAAGAAATCGTAGCTGACTTCACAACAGAACCGTTCTGATCATTTTGTAACAAACCACTTATCGTAATGGATTGCGAAAAACAGCCAAGGCCAAGAAAAATAAATATATTTAAAAAAAATAATCTCACGATCAGTAACTTTTAACCCAGGTTTTATTTTTTAAAAAAGAATTGCTTTGAACAGAAAGATCCACAGTAGGATCTATAAACGCTCTTGAGCCGGACCCGTTCACTGTTACATAACTCTGCGCCCTCACAACAGGTTCCGTAAAACCTTTCGCGGAATACTCCTTTTTCAGGAAACGTGCATAATCCACCATCATATCGGGTTGTGTTGCCATCATTTTTTCCTGCATGTAAGTCAGGTATTCTTTATTATCCACTTCCGTTTTTTTACCGGTTTTCAGATCTTCAACATAAAAAAATGCGGTCCCTGCTTTTTCCATAAGCATTACCCTCCACGAAAACCGGTATCCCTGCTCTGTCCAGAATAGTTTGCCAGGATACATTAAATACCTGAATGGCATTAGAACCTGGATTAAAAAATAAACAGCCATAAATACCATTAACGCAGAGTTAAGGCGGACCGTTTCCTGTGAACCTATTTCGTTGTTCCCGAACATGAATACTTTCTTAAATTTATCAAGCAACCTGACATGAAACTCTTCTTTAAAGAAAATAATAGTGATAGTCATCATGATGTAAGGAAACATCCCAATATTAAAGAACAATGCCGTGGCCATGTGGAAAATCACTACAAAAATATAAGCAATGTTAACGGTACGCTTATTGAATAAAAAGAATCCGATCAGCAGGTCATAGGTGCAACCAAACCAACAGAAAAAATAAGCCAGCCATTTTTCTTCCATAAAACCGCCAATAATAGGAAAATGAGAGAATGCAGGAAGCCATATACTTAAAGGCTTTGCTTCAAACAGCCAGTCATGATTTAATTTGGCTACACCAGCAAAAAAATAAACAAGGAACATCTGGAACTGCAGAATTAAAATATAAAAACGCGCAACGTTTACCTGCTCTTTTCTTTTGAAGATTTTAGTGTCCAGCGAAAAACTCTTTGCTGCCGGTATAAAAATAAGAAGGAAGGAAACAATACTAACAAAATAGTAATGATTAAGATAATTCGTCTTATCAATTAATTCTACATACGTAAAAAGAACAAAGAATAAAAAAACACTTAAGCGGTAAAAAGCGCCCACTAAAATACCGAGACTGGCCAGTAATAAAATTGCAAAAACCAGGTACATTCCACCGGCTGAAAGAGGTTTTACCCATTCAAATCCATAATACGGGAAGTACATTTTAGGGAGAATATACATAGAGTAGACCCATCCCTTCAGGATAAAACGGCTAATAGAAATAAACATCAATGCCCCAAAAGCTATTCTGAAAATAACCAATGGAGCAATATTAGAAGGTGACCTTAAATATTTAATAAAACGCTTAATCGCCATCCCCATCCTGGTAAGTAATCACAACACCAAGGTTGGATGGGAGATCAGTCTTTAAAAGCACAAGCAATTTTAGCAATTCTTTGTATGCATTATTAACAGCAGCGGGTGAAACCACCACTTTTTCTGATAATGGATTTCCAATCGCATTTAGTTTTGTTCTTGCCGCTAAGAATTGATTATTAATGGCTGTGTTTAAAGAGGTCTCCGCATACGTTACGCCCAGATGATCCAGATAATCATCAAATCCAAGTCCATTTTTATCCGAAAAGCTCCGGCCTAAATAAACATTTTCAATCGTATTTAAAGTCTCAAGTGCGTATTGCAAAGATTGTGCGTTATAATATGCCTCGCAGTTATTTGGCAGAGGATTGCCACCACTCCTTAAGCCCAGCGGTGTTGCAATTTTATAATTTTTCAAGTAATCTAATTCGTAATTTACCTGGTTAATAACGTAACCAATAGAACTTCCCACGTCGGTACCCAAAGAGTTGATAAATGTAGAACGGTAATCCTGTTTCCAAGTAGTAAGAACAGCGTTTATTTTTACTGACATTTCGTTCAAAAGATCGTTCACATACGCTTTACGTTTGGCATCAGAAATAAAAGCCTGCAATACAGTGTTCTCAGGTTTATTTAAGTCATAAAACAAATAATCTAAAGCAGGCAGGCCTTTGGCAGCAAAATTTGAAGCAGAAGATAAGTTGTAAGCGCCGGAATTTATGTTTGATTTTATTTTAGAAGTATCTGTTGGAAAAATATTAAAATTGGTTCTTATGGCTGCATCCTCGCCCGGACCAAAACCAAAAATACTTACACGCTGATACTTAAGATAAACGCTGCTAAATATTTGTTTTACACGTTTAAAATCATTTTGATTGTCTGAGGTTTTAAAGGCATTAAAGGTTACAATTAAGCTATCGAGAGAGAGTTTAAAATCTGTATAACAAGGCAGGATAATGTTATCCGCAAGGTTTATA
>JAYSYG010000519.1:0-3777 GCA_043716685.1 Sphingobacteriaceae bacterium
CCCCAATAAAAAATGAAGTAAATAAAAGCTTAACACTTAAATAAAGAATAATCATGCAATTGTCTTCAAATCCCATTTTAGAGATCCTCATCTCACTGGTGTTAATCTATGCTTTATTAAGCATTTTAGCGTCCATAATTAACGAATTAATAAGTCATCTCTATGAAGAAAGAGCGGACATGCTCCGCGATTCTATTGTAAAATTATTAAAGGATGCCAAAAACGCAGACTATGGCGAGCTCTTCTTTAACCATATTAACATTCAGGCCATCACCCGTTTTAAATCGCGCAGGCAGTGGTTCGGTTTATTTAAAAACACGGAGGTAAGTAAAAAGAAACTATTGCCGAGTTATATTTCTTCTTCTTTATTTGCAGACACGGTAATTGATACTATTGCAGCACAGGCAAAGCACTTACAGGGTGTGAAGCCGCTAACCGACGCCATGGGGAATCTTATTTTAGATGCGGAAGGCCGTAAAATATATACTGCAGTTGGAGATGCGCCGCCCGAATTATTAATGGACAGATTCCGTGCCGCACTGGATTCGATGAACCCCTCAGGTTTTAGAGATGTGCTACAAAGTTTTAATGACAAGGCAAATGGTGAATTTGAAAAACTTAAACCTTTGCTTGAAAACTGGTTTAACGATTACCAGGACCGCGTTTCTGGCTGGTACAAAACCAAACAACGTAATAAGCTGATCTGGATAGGCCTGGCAACAGCTGTATTTCTGAATGCCGACAGTTTGCATCTCATTAAAGTGTTAAGCCTTGATGATAAATTAAGGGGGGAGTTAGTGGTAACATCTGAAAGAGTTGCAGATAACTATAGTCAACTTGCCGACAGTTCCAAAAATAATATTACTTCTCTTATTAGCACGTTTACAAAAAAAGATAGTACAGACAAAACGCTGATCGATAGTCTTTACAAAAAAGATTCTCTCCTTTTTAAAAAACCGGGAACTCTTGCTGATGTTTTACGCAGTATAGATTCGGTGAAATTTAAAGAAGCAGTTGCACATATCCTGCTTGAAGATTCTATTTCCAAAGGTCTGGAGGATCAAAGCGAGGAAGTGCTGGGTATTGCCGCCGAATTAAATATCCCCATTGGTTACAATGAAAATTCTGCACCGCTGAGTTGGTGGAATCATAAAGCACATAAACTACCGCCCGCCTCATCTAAAAACGCATTTACCAAAAAAGAACGTGCATTGCTGGCGTATAATAAAAAACGAAATGCCTGGAGTCCGGGTAATTTCTGGACCTATTTATTCGGTATTTTAATTACCGGCTTCTCCCTCAGTGTGGGCGCACCTTTCTGGTTCTCACTTCTTTTAAAACTCGTCGACATTCGCAGGGCGGGAATTAAACCAGTAACTAACCCTAAAAAAGATTCATAACATGGCACAAACAGTATTTACAAATACACACATTCACATATTTACAGATAAATGTGTTTCGAAAAATTTCCTCAGGGTGATCCCTCAAAAATTAGTGAGGAAACTGGCGCCGCAAATTCTCAAAATGATAGACACCTCTTTTGGGAGGCTGACCATAAAATTACTTGCAAAGGCAGGAAGAAATAAAAATGCCAAAAACAGGACAATGACCGACAAAACAATTTCTTTTCTCAACATAGCCCTGCAGGCCACACAGGAAGAAGTGCTGGAGATCGAATTTGAAACGGCAAGACAATACGATGCTTCTGCACGCATTGTTGCTTTGACCATGAACATGGATTATATGGACGATATTAAACCCGCTATGCTTTTTGAAACCCAGCTGCTGGATGTAAAAAATATCAAGACCCATAATCCTAAAACGTTTCTGCCTTTTCTTGGGGTTGATCCACGGCATAAAACGGGCGAGGATGCTGTAGCCTGGGCGAAGAACTTTTTCGAAAAAGGCGTGCAGGCAGGTACTGATTTTCTCCCTTACTTTTCTGGTATCAAGCTCTACCCTGCTCTTGGTTTTTTTCCCTTCGATCCTAAACTGGATGAACTGTATGATTACGCACAAAAAAATGCGATACCTGTTCTGACACACTGCACGCGGGTTGGAAACCAATATATCGGAAGCAACATTGAAAGTCTTATTCCAAAGGACATTAATCTGCTTCTTCCCGATACCGGGAATCCAAATACTGATTCCCGCAAAAAAAACATTCAAAGCCGTATTACCCAATACTACGAAAAAAACTGGATCAAAAATAATAAGACGGGTAACAATGATTATGCCTGTGATCTGTTTGGCCACCCTGAAAATTATATTCCGCTGCTTGAAAAATTTCCTGACCTAAAAATTTGTCTTGCGCATATAGGGGGCAGCAATGAAATTTACTGCAATCCAGTTTCTAAAGAATTAACGGAGGTGCGATCCGTTGATCCCTATACCTGGTACGAACGTATTTTAGAAATGATGAAGGTTTATCCCAACCTGTATACAGATATTTCATATACGCTGAGCTCACTTGACGATGAATTTGTTTGCAAAAAAATAATTGACCTGTTTGAAGCCACCGATCTGCAACATCTTAAACTTTATAAGAGGGTGTTATTTGGTACTGATTTTTTTATGACCGAACAGGAAATGCGTGAAGTGGAATTGTATGCTCTTGCTAAAGAAAAACTTGCCACCTACTGGTACGATCTTACCGTTACTAACCCGGTAAGATTTCTTGGAATGTAAAACGAACTTGTATTTAAAAAAATAAAACTATGTCAACAGAATTAAAAAACAGGATACCACCCTTTCGCAAATTAAGAGGGTATGCCTTCGATCCGAGTTCTTCTTTGGATCTTGATACCGCAGAAATTAATGAAATAACCTACAAAATTCCCTGGGAAAAAGATCTGACACCCGGTCCGGAAGGCGAATATTTAAAAGTCATTGATCAAGATCCCGCAAGCAAGCAAACTTACAGGCCGGTAGATCTGAACGATCCCAACATTCTTGCAATGGACGGCCTTCAGCCAGGTGAAGCCAACCCGCAATTTCACCAGCAGATGGTGTACGCGGTGATGATGACAACCATTAAAAATTTTGAGAAAGCACTGGGAAGAAAAATTTCCTGGAGTCCGAAGGAATGGCTTTCGGGGAAAAAAATAAAATATGAATTCACACAGAAATTACTCGTGTTTCCGCACGGCATCCGCGAACAAAATGCCTATTACAGTCCTGAACGTAAAATACTTTTATTTGGCTATTATAACGCCACACCGGTTAACGCATCGGTTTTTCTTCCGGGTGGTATCGTATACTCCTGTCTCTCACACGATATTATTGCACACGAAACCACGCATGCATTGCTTGATGGAATGTACAGCCGGTATATGGAAAGTACCAATCCTGATGTGGCTGCTTTTCACGAAGGTTTTTCTGATATTGTTGCTCTTTTCCAGCATTTTTCCTATCCCGAAATTGTAAAGAACCAGATCCGCAAAGTAAAGGGAAACCTCGATACTGAAAACCTGCTTGGCCAGATGGCTGTTGAGTTTGGAAAATCCACAGGTGAATACAAAGCCCTTCGTGACTTTATAGGGAAGGTAGATGAACATGGCAACTGGAAAAAGAAAATTCCTACTGCTGCCGATTATTCTTCTTTTATTGAATGTCACGACCGTGGAGCTTTGCTGGTAGCAGCTGTGTTCGATGCTTTCCTCGCCATTTATAATACACGCACCTCCGATCTGTTGCGCATTGCCACCGGCGGTTCTGGTATCATACCTCCCGGCGATATACATCCTGACCTTGTGAACCGCTTGGCAGAAGAGGCTT
>JAYSYG010000520.1:0-3770 GCA_043716685.1 Sphingobacteriaceae bacterium
GCCGAGACCCCACTAAGAAATTTCCATAAATAATTTGTGGCGTTTATACTGGTATTGCTGAATGTCACTGCAAGAGCAGGGCATCCCACCGTTGGCGTAGCAACAAAGCCGGCAGTTGGTCTCACATTAATTGTTACCGTCTGTTTTAATGAATCGACACAAAACGCAGAAGCCGTAACTAATTTTACAGTATACGTTGCTGGTGATGTGTAACTATGAACCGGAGTTAAGGAACTGGAATTGGCGGAACCATCGCCGAAGGTCCAGGTGGTTGTAACAATGCTGTTTGTTCCGCTTACAGGTGTGGAGTTATTTGTAAATGTAACGGCAGCTCCCACACAGGCAGCAAATTGTACAAAAGAAGGCACAGGAGTTGGGCGGATGATAATGCTGGCAGTGCTTGAATGTATACAACTCGTACTCGCCGTTACAACAAGTGTAGGAACAAAAGTACCAGGTAATAGATAATTTTGCGCCGGTGGATTTTGCGCGGTGCTGGTATTTCCATTTCCGAAGGTCCAGGTATAAGTAACGGCACCAGAAGACGTATTGGTAAATGTAACGCTGAGACTATTGCAGCCGCTGGCAGGACCCAACGTAAAAGCTGAGACGGGTGAGGCCAGGATTGTGACGACAGTTTGAACTGTACTTTGGCACGAACTGTTTGCTCCGGATATGGAAGCAATAAGTGTCACAGTATAAGTTCCTGATGTTGTGTAAGTATGAACTTTATTACCTGCACCGGTTACAAGCGCAGATCCATCTCCAAAATTCCATGAGTAGGCATTACTGCCACCAAAACTTGCATTTGTAAAGGTAATTGACGTATTCTGACACAGGTTGCCGGGAGGAGCAATGAGAGAGGCTGTTGGGGGAGGAACAATGTTAACCACCTGAACCTGCGCATCAACACCACATAAATTACTGTCGAGCAATGTAACCGAGTAAGTACCCAGCCCCGGAAAGGTAATTGTTCGTGGAGCCGTTGGAGGCCAGGGACTCCAGTTAATAATAGAATCCTGACCTGTACCAAAGTAATTCCCTAAATTCCATTTTTCCTGTCGTTGAAATGTATTTCCCTGCGGAAGGCAATTTCTAAGACTTGTATTATTAAAGGTAAAACTATTGTCTGGAAAACAATGTGTAAGATCTGATGCGATAATAGCATCATCTATGTCGTAAATTTGTATAGGGCCATATTGCGAGAGTGATGGAGAAAAATTACAATAGTTTCTGGCAAAAAGAGAAGCGGTGGCGGCACAGCTGGGTACAGACCCTTTAAGATACGTATGCGAAATAAGCTGCCCTGCATTTGAAGAATTTAAAAAAACTGGTGCTGAGCCATCTCCAAACAAAATAGTAAAGGTGGTGTTGGCGCTAACATCTGTACTAACATTTTGAAATGTAAGTGTGACCGGAGCACAGCCAAACGTAGGAAAACCATTTGGTATAAGAAGGGCAGCATTTGTCTGAAGTTCCATTACCACAAGGCTTGTTAGCGTGCAATTTAATGCAGGTATGCTAAGCACCAGAGGGTAAGTGTTGGTTCCTGCCGCGTATATATGACTTATCGTTGAAGAGTTGGCAACATAAGAGGTACCTGTTGTATTCGGAGAGGCATCGCCCCAATTTACAGTAAAATTAGCCCAGCTGGAATTAGAAACCACATTTACAGCATAAGCACCGCCGGAACAACTTATAAATTGAGGGGTAGCGGTAAGAGTGCCCAGTGAATTATACAATTGTGGGCATTGCGCTTTACCTGTGAAAGAGACCAGTATGACAAAAAAGAGTAATAAATTCCTAATCATAGTATCCTACTTTTATTCTTTGCAAGTGTGTAAGCCGGGTTCTGTTTCATCTTTCCTCCCGATAGATATCGGGATAGGAAAGGTATATCTACCATTTATCTATGCGACCTACCCATTGCGGCTCCCGATTTGCATCGGAATAAGACGGGTCGCCTTAATTACCGCAACCTATTTGGCCTTTCAACATCCGAGGTTTACCCTGCATAACTATTACTAATTCTGCCTGTGAGCTCTTACCTCACATTTTCACTATCACCTCGAGGCTTGCGCATCGGGGCTACCTGGTTTTCTGTGGCACTTTCTGTTACAAAAACATTCCTGTTTCTGCACCCACCCTTTCAGGTGGCGGATTACCCTGCGTTGCCCGGACTTTCCTCCACGAAATTTACATGCGTGGCGGTAGAACAACTTGCACCTAAATGTACGTAAATTTTTAAATGCAGATTACGTATTTAACTAACAATGGTGGTGGAAAATCGACGAAACGGTAAATTTTTAGATAAAACAAGATGGATAACTTTTTGTTAACCTTTAAGTGCTTCCAGGCTAACATCTGTTATGGTATAATACGTGTCTTTCAACAGTGTTGAAATAATTTCTTCTTTGGAACACCATTTTACTTCCGTAATACTTTCCTCCAGCTGGGGAACAAGTCTTTCGGAGTAATCTGTCTGCATATAAAACCAATAACACTGCTTCAGGGCATACCCTTTTTTATACTGGTAAATGTGAAAAGTGGAAGCCAGAGGTTTAATAATTTTCAGGTTTTTAATCCCACACTCCTCCTCGCATTCTCTTACCGCTGCCGCTTCAATTGTTTCGTCCTTCTCCAGTTTTCCTTTGGGAAGATCCCAGCGGTTATGCCTTCTGATAAACAAAAAGGCATTCTCTTTTTCAATAAAACCACCGGCAGCCTCAATATAATAAAACGATTTTTTTAATAGTTCAAGGGTCTTTTCAAAGTCAGATGTTGAAATATAAATGGCGTGTTTTTTAGTTTCATCCAGAAACTCCTCTATTAATTTATTTAACTTTTTTTCACTCTCTGGCAAACCATCAAATTTAAATGATTGATTTTGCGAAGATTGAGCCTCAGGGGCTGTAAACTCAATAAATTTATCATTTAAATAGATCTTTCTGTTCATAAATAACTAATTTTTTAAAGAAACTTAATTCTAATTTTGGTGCATGACTTCGTTTGATGATGCCGCGTATAAAGTTGCTGAATTTTTATTACAAATAAAAGCTGTAAAGCTTCAACCTGAAAAACCATTTACCTGGGCCAGTGGTATAAAATCACCTATTTACTGTGATAACAGGAAAACCCTTTCCTATCCTAAAATAAGGACGTATATACGTCAGCATTTTGTGGAGACAATTAATGAACATTTTGCAAAGCCGGATGTAATTGCCGGTGTGGCAACAGGTGGCATTGCTATTGGTGCACTGGTAGCACAAGAAATGGGACTTCCCTTTGTGTATGTGCGCAGTGAGGCTAAAAAACACGGTCTTACCAACATGATAGAAGGTGAGATCGAAAAGGGCCAATCTGTGGTTGTTGTGGAAGATCTTATCAGTACAGGTGGAAGCAGTCTTAAAGCTGTAGAAGCTTTGCGCGAAAAGGGATGTAACGTTAAAGGCATGGTGGCTATCTTTACGTACGGTTTTGATGAAGCCGTGCAAAATTTTAAGAAGGCAAAATGCCGTGTTGAAACGCTTACAAATTATACTACTTTAATTAATGCTGCGCTGCAAAAGGAATATGTGAATGAAAAAGACATCAAGAGTTTAAAGGAATGGCGCGCGAACCCGGCTAAGTGGGGCGAGAGTATTGTGAAATAGCTTGCTAAATGAACAGCAACTTGTGAAATAGCCATGTTTGCCCAAACACAAACAACCAATGATTATGATCCTATATCACACTTAGGCAAGTTCAGTGCAGGTATGACCAATAAAAAA
>JAYSYG010000053.1:0-7538 GCA_043716685.1 Sphingobacteriaceae bacterium
TGTTAAAATAAATAGCTATTCCAAAAGATAAGCAAATTAAAATATTAATTGCCACTGATAAGTAAGCAATATTTTTCCGGAAAATAAGGATAGTGAATACAGTCACGGCCATAAGGTAAAGAAGTCCCGGACCATAGGACCCCAGGAAATAAAGAAGTACTATGGCGCTAATATAGATCGTAAGAATAAAAATGCTTTTTCTTACCGCAATGGGTAAGGAGCCGTTAAAAGTTATGAAGGCAAGTAAAAAAATAATCAGGAAATCAAAAATAGCAAGAAAAACCGTACCACTAACAATCGACATTATAATGCCTGGGATAATTGCCAAAAGGCTGAGTGGTAAAAAATAAATCATAATAGAGGCAAAAAGTCTGTTCTGCCAATACGGTAAGCCTGTGCGTTCATCATCATTGCTAATGCAGTTAAGTATTACTTTTTTAGTGTATGTATCTGTAAGTTTTTTAAGTGTACTTTTCATTTTTTAGTACCTTTTAAGCTGAAGTTATTAATTAGGTTTTGCAATTGTAAAACAGAAAGTGCTTCCTTTTCCATATTGTGATTCTACCCAAATTTGGCCCCGGTGGTGTTCAACTATTTTTTTGCAAATGGCAAGTCCTATCCCGGTTCCGGAAAATTCGTCCTTATTATGCAGGCGCTGGAAAACTATAAATATTTTTTCAAAATATTTATTTTCAATCCCGATTCCATTATCAGTAACCGCAAATTTCCAGTGTGTTGCAGTTTCTTCCCCGATAATATTAATTGTCGGTGGTGTTCCCTGCACCTGGTATTTGAGAGCATTGCCTATAAGGTTTTGAAATACCTGGAGAAGCGTTGTATAACTTCCATTTATTACCGGCAAGTTTTCCCAATCAATAAAAGCCTTGCTTTCCTCAATTGCCGCCTTGTTCAGTCGTACTGCTTCAAACAGCAGGTCGTTGGTATCTATCTCACCTTTTGTGCTTGGATTTCTTCCAACCCTGGAGTACTCAAGAAGATCGAGAATAAGCCTTCTCATCCTGCTTGCTCCATCCGTTGCAAAATGGATGTATTGTTTCCCTTTGTCATCCAAAAGGTGTTTATATTTATTTTCGAGCTGGGTAAGAAAACTAGTCACCATGCGCAGGGGCTCCTGGAGATCGTGAGATGCGATGTAAGCAAATTGCTCAAGTTCTGAATTGGAAAACGCCAGCTCCTCCGCTCTTTTTTCCAAACGCTCATTTGAATCCTTAAGCAACAGTTCAGTTTTCTTACGCCTCGAAATATCACGCGTGGCTCCAATCATGCGGATGGCTTTTCCTCCGGGGTCTCTTACAATATATCCTTTATCGTATACATAAGCATAAGTGCCGTCGGCCTTCCTGAAACGGTATTCCATATCACACACCTCTTTAGCAGGATCTTCCAGGTATGACTTTAGCTTATCATAACATTCCTCCACTTCATCGGGGTGTATTTTTTCCTTCCAGAAATGAAGGTTATCGGAAATCTGCTTATTCGTATAACCGAAAAGAATATTTAAGCCATCCCCGGTGCGCACTATTTTATTATTTACAAGATCCCAGTCATAAATGGAATCATTCGTTGCTTTTGATACCAGGTCATAGCGTTCTTTGGCAACACGCGTTTCTTCAGCTGCAAGTTTCCTCTGGCTAATATCCTGCATGGCTCCTATCATCCGGATAGGTGTGCCATCGCCTTTTCGAATAATATATCCACGATCAAAAACATCTGCAAATGTGCCATCCGATTTCATATACCTGTATTCATCCTGCCACTGGACCTCTTTTTTTGAATCAATGGTTTTCCTGATATTCTCCACAACTCTTTTGGAATCTTCCGGGTGAAGATGCTCAATCCATGAACTAATATTAACATTTTTACTTTGAGTATCGTAACCGAACAAAGTACGGAAACCTTCACCCCAATACAGTTCATCAGTAGTAAGATCCCAATCCCAGATCGCGTCGTTAGTTGCTTTTGCAAGAAGATCGTAACGCTCTTTTGCCATCCTGATCTCTTCTTCAGCGAGCTTTCTTTCAGTAACGTCCTGTAGGTAGCCATACCACACAACCACCCCGTTCTTTTTTGATTCAGGTTTTGAAAACCCGTTCAGCCAGCGAACTTTACCATTTTCAGAAAGCATCCTGAATTCCAGACTCCAGTCAGTTAAATGAAAATATGATTCCTGGATAGATGTAAAAAGTGCGGTACTATCATCAGGATGTACGGCTTTGAAAATGCTTGTAGCATCGGTTTTCAATAATTCTATGTCTGTGCCTGGCACTATGTCTTGAATAGCCTTACTCATAAAAGGAAAAGTCATTCTGCCTTCCCTGTTCATTTCAAACTTGTAAACAGAAACCGGAACTTTATCGGTTAATTTTTGTAGTAGCTCGTGGCTTTTCTGTATTTTTTTCTCCGCTTCTTTCTGTTCTGTAACGTCATGCGTTGTTCCATATAAGCCTATGGGAATACCTGCAGGGTTAAACTCAAACCTACTATGTGAAACAGTGTGCCTTATCGAGCCGTCTTTTCTTATGATCCTGTGCGAAAAACTCGAGTCGCTTAAAGTTTCGCGTGCACGTTTTATTTCGAGATCGAATCCTTTGCGGTCTTCGGGATGAATAAATATTTGCCATTCTTCAGGAGTTAAATTATGATCTCCGGGTTCAAGCCCATAAATCCTATATGCTTCATCCGACCATTTGGAAATATTTGTCTCAAAGCTCACTTCCCAGTTCCCGACATGAGCAACTGCCTGGGCTTGTTTAAGCCTGGCCTCATTGTACTCGAGTTCCTTTTTAATGGCTAGCAGCTCAGATGTATTTTCCTCTAATTTTCTTTCAAAGAGTTTCCTATCATTAATGTTTCGGGAATAACAGGCAGTCCCGATAATTTTGTCGCCCTGGAGGATGGGGTAAAAGGAAATTTCCGACCAGTATTCTGCATGAAAATTTGTGTACTCAATAATGGTGAATGTTTCTCCGCTAAAAGCACGCGCATATAGGCTCTCCCATTTTTTTAACTGGTCTTCAGGGAACCCGGCTGTAGGCGCGTCCCCGCCTTTGATAACTGCATTTCCCGACATATATTTTACCATGTCATCGAACGCACGGTTGGAGCTGATCAATTTGCTGTCAGTAGAAACACTCCAGATCAGGTCGTTGGTATTATTTATCAGGGCATCTAAATTATTATGGTCAAATTCTTTTTCCTGCTCAGCAAGTATTTTTTCGGTAATATCGCGGAAGTTAGTTACAATACCCTTGATATGAGGATCGTGAAGCATATTGGTGACCGTAGATTCGCACCAGCGCCAGTTGCCATCTTTATGCATAACGCGGCAAGCGTTGCCTTTCATAGTTGAACCCGGGTTTACGAATGCTTCTTGCATTAGGTAAGCTGTTGCTTCACGCTCATCCGGATGAATAACGTTAAACATATTCAGTGTCATGGCTTCTTCCTCACTATAGCCTAAAACTTTTTTAACAGAAGATGAAAAATAGCTTGGGATTCCATCGGAATTTATAACAGCAACGGCATCACCTGCATTTTCTACCAGGGCACGGTAGCGCTTTTCGTTTTTCTCGAGTAATTCCTGTGAATTTTTCTTTTCCGTTATGTCTCTGGTAATGCTTAACACGGCATAGATCTCTCCCTCACTGTTGCGAAGTGGTACAGAATGGGTCTCCATCCAGATCGTATTTTTCTTTAAACTAAAAACTCTGAAATTTCCAGTACTTGTTTCGCCCTTGCAACTTTTTTCATGAAGGCTAAGGTATATGTCCCTATCTTCAGGATGAATCAGTCCGAATACCTTTTTCCCGACAAGCTCACCAAGCGAGGACGCTTCCAGCATTTTTATGCCGGCACTATTCATTTCAAGTATCTTTCCATCAAGATCAACTACTTTAACACACTCGGGTTCATTATCAATAATTGCTTTTAATCTTTCTTCGTTTCGTCTTATTTTTTCTTCCGCTTCTTTACGGTGCGTAATGTCGTGGTAATTGGAAACGATCGCTTCAACACCCGGGTCATGCAGGAGGTTTGTAACAACACCTTCTACCCAAACACAATGCCCGTGTTTATGTAAGAATTGTGTAATGCGTGGAATGGGAACACCTGGTTTTTTAAAGACTTCTTCCAGTACTTTTCTTGATTCGGCATGTTGGTCGGGATGCAGGAGTGAAAACATGGATTTTCCAAGCAGTTCTTCTGAGCTAAATCCAGTGACTTTGTGTAGCGCAGGACTTATGTAGCTAATCTTACCTTCTTCATCGGTTAATGAAATAATGTCGTTTGCGTTATTAATCAGCGTGCGAAAGCGGTTTTCACTTGCTATAAGTAGCTCCTGTGATCTTTTTATTTCTGTTATTTCGGTGGAGGAAACAAAAACACCAATTATCTCTCCGTTTTCATCATAAGCAGGTTTGTACTTAATAAGAAAAATGTGTTGCATTTTATCAGGCGCGAAAACGTTTAGTTCTGATTGGTGTCGCCCCCCCATTAAAACGTTTTTATAAACCTCTTTTAATGAACTAATATTAGACTGTTGAGCAAAATTTAAAATGGAAACACCTTTTACAATTTTGACACCAAAATAGTTAAGGTATTGCTGTTCGAACTGACAATTGTAGGAAATAATGGTCAATTGTGTGTCTACCATCACAAAAGGTTCCTCAGTATTTATAATCAGTAGTGCAAGTTTATGATCAAGGCCTTCATTACCTGTTTTTTTTTGATTTTGTGTATTGAATTCGCCTTTGCGGTTCATCGTTCTGTATAAAAAATAAACTTCCCAAGAGTATTACCCTTTCAAATTTAAGGAGAGCTATATGATTAAATTATGCAAAAGCGCTTGTTTTCTTACATATCTGATCCAGATCCAGATGTGGGGGCCGGAGGAAAATGTAGAAACTCTCTGGAAATGGCCTATTCTTCGAATTCGATTGTAAATGTAGTGCCTTTATTCACTATGCTTGCAACACTGATCTTCCCACCGAGTATTTCAACCTGTGTTTTTACCATGTACAGGCCCATGCCTTTGCCCTCAATGTGCTTGTGAAATTTCTTATACAAACCGAAGATAATATGTCCTTGTGCTTCAAGGTCTATCCCGAGCCCGTTATCTCTAAACTCAAGAACGATCTTATTATTTATTTTTTTGCTTTGTACATTAATAATGGCTTCTTTAGCGGGATTACGGTATTTAATGCTGTTATAAATAAGGTTGAAGAAAATGCTGTACAAATAACTTTTCAGGGTGAAGAATTTATTTACGATAAAATTTGTATTAACCGTTATGTTTTCTTTTTCTATCTGGCTGCTGATACTCGTTTTAATATCGTTTATAAGTTCAGAAAAACTTACCATTTCTTTTCTTTCGTTTATCTCGCGCCGGGTTTGCAGGATATAATTAAGATCAACGATTACTTCATCCAGTTTTTTTACAGATGCTGTGAGACCGCTCATACACTTATCAAAAGATAATTTGTCCATATCCGGTGAATTTTCGAGCAGGGCTGAAAGGCCAAGTATATTAGCAACTGGTGAGCGCAGGTTATGGGAAATAATATAAGCAAACTGTTCAAGATCTTTATTATGCCGTACAATATCAGAAAGCATTTTACTTCTCTCGAGTTCAATGGATTTACGGTGGGTTATGTTTTCACTCGAAATAATAAAGCCCAAAAGGTTCTGAATCTCATCTCTTACGGCAAACATGTTAACATTATACCAGCTAGTAGTGCCATCGGGTTGATCGAGGCTTAGCTCATAATTGATCTTTTCCCCTTTTAGCACTCTTTCAAACCGTTCACGCGATTCTGTTTTACGGTCATCCGGCAGGAAATTCAATAAATTATCTCCTTCCTTTATTATGGTTTTAAACTCATTGCTGTAGGTTATTACTGCAGCCGAATTAAAGGAAATTATTCTGAATTTCTTATCTGAAAGAACATAGGAAACGTTTGTATTGTCAAAAATAGTTCTCAGGTTAGCTTCCGATTTTTGAAGAAGGTCTTCGGCCGATTTTTGCTCAGCTCCAACAACTTCTACCTGTTTTTCCAGGAATTCTTTTTCTTTTCTGGACGTGTTTGCTGCATTCAGGATCGCGAGAGAAAGTCTCTGAAGGCGGTCTTTGAAAAAATAATCAATCGCACCACTTTTTGCTAACTCAAGGTCAAGTTTTTCGGAATAAGAATCAGCTATAAGTATAAGTGGAATTGTAAGTCCTGAAAGTGTGTACGGTATGCTATCCTTTTTAACGTCCTGGAAAAATAATGTAGCGTCAGAAAGTATTACTTCCGGACAGAAGGTTACAAGTTGCTTCTCAAAATCGAACGCGTTGCGTACCCAGAGATATTCATGAGGGAGGCCGCCCTTATTAAGGGCTTCCATGATAAGGCCTGCATCAGCGCCTACTCCTTCAAGATGGATTATTTTTATCGGGCTAATCATTTCTGAAGGCAGATTCTTGTATTCGAAAATTTAAATCGTTAAATAAAGGCTTTCATAAGGACATTCAAAATCAACTAAACATTAAAACTACTTTAAATGTTTAAAATAGTTTAATTAATAAAATTGAAAATGGAGGATATGTAAGGTTTCCTTAAAAAATGTATAAAAATGGAAGGGCAAAACTGAGTTTTATGTTCCTGAACACATGGAAACTATATTTTTGGTATTAGATGCTATCCAGCATTGTTTTTGTAAGCGGTTTATTAAGAAAGATAATGTCTTTGGAAATATCGTTGGCTTTTTGTCTGTCTTCGTTGTAAACTGACGACGTAAGAATAACAAGTTTTGGTTTTTGTAAAGATTCTTCCGAGTTTTTTTTGTAATGTTCAATAAACTGAAATCCGTCCATCATAGGCATATTGATATCAATAAAAATGACACGCGGATAGACATCTGAATATTCATTCCCCATAGTCACCAGGTTATTTAAAAATTCAAGCGCACTTTTTGCACTTGTATGAACATATACTTTCTTGGCAAAATGATTCGCTTCAAGGGTTTTCTCGTTTATAAAATTGTCAAGCTCACTATCGTCAACAAGCATTACATTTGTATATCTGAATTTTGGTTCCTTTATCTTCATTTATCTGTCGGAATTTAATTTGCTTAGCTGTATTTCTTTTTAAGTTCGTGCTCAAGATGATTTAACAGCTTGCTTTCGTTTACATTCCGGGCAAGAAATAGAATAAAATCATCTTTTTGTTTGGAGGTTACTTTACCATTCTGTTTAATGTCTGCATTAAATATTTTTATAATGTCGAGTACATTTGCATAATTGTTCATCTCTTCTGATTTTATTTTTCTGTAAATATTTTTCAGGAGACTGTCTGCAAGGTCGTACTCTTTAATTGTTATATAAATGAATGCCAGTGTCAGCTTTACATCTGTATTGACGTGAAAATAATCCTTAAAACTGTTCACGTTTATAATTTCATTAAGCTTTGAGGCGGCCTCTTTGTAATTTTTCCGGTAATAAGAGAGCATGGCATTATAAATTCCCACTAATACAACAG
>JAYSYG010000521.1:0-3763 GCA_043716685.1 Sphingobacteriaceae bacterium
CACCAATTGCGATAGACGAATAAAACTCGATATTTTTGATATTCTTTTTAGTGAGGGTGTGAGTAAGAACTAGCGGAAGGTAATTTCCTGTAAGGCCTATCAGGTAAAGGGGTAATCCGGCAATCAGCAAACAGCATCTTATGAAGAGAAATGTGGGGTTAACGTATTTATTTTGTTTTGGGTCTATAAGCCAGTCTTTTAGTTTGTTCTTTTCAAGAGTTTTGAAATAGTCTTTAGCCAGCGGTTTAAATTCTTCCAGCAACTCTGGCTTTGTAATAGCGGCTTCGTTTACTTTCTCAGTGAGTTGATTCAACACAGTAAAATCATCTGCAAGATTTCTGTAATTAAGCCCTTGTTCCTTTATAAGGTCCTTTTTGCATAATTCTTCTACCTGGTAAACAGCCTCGTCGTTTTGTTTGTCGTTTATATGCGTTATGAGCGCTTTCATCCTTGGTTCAAGTATCTGGATGAATTTATTATAGGTTTTGGCAGGATTTTGCTCAAAATCAACCATAAAATCCTTTATGGGAATAGCTTCGCCCACATTATAAAATACGTTGCTCCTGAATTTATCAGGCTTGTTGTAATTCACCCCAATGGGTATAACAACCAGTTTATCCGAATTTAAGGCGCCATAGGCCCCAAAAACCATTCTGGCGACCCCTTTTTTGACAGGGCGTAACCTTCTTTCCTGAATACAAAGCCCCTCGGCAAAAACAATGATCTTGGAATTCTTTCCCAAAAGATAGTTTACGCGCCTGTAAGCTTCATCGTTTTTCTTCAACCCTTCTTTACCCCCATCCTGGATCCTGAAAATGGGAACGATCCCGATTTTTTCCAGCAAATACGCTACCAGTCCGGGTTTAAAAGCATCGCCCCTGGCCAGGTAACTTACCCGTTGAGGATACGATAAATAAGCAATGTAAATAGGATCGGTAAAGGCATTGGGGTGGTTCATAGCTATAATCACAGGCCCGTTTACCTTTATATTATCGAGATTTTTTGCCTGAATACGCCTGTAAAAAACGGGCAAAAAGAAGGTAATTAAATATCTAAGCGTATTCCAAACCATATAAAAACTTTGGCGTAAAAATAAACTAATTTTTCACACTCAACTTTTAACATTTTGTTAGTAACATTTGGAGTTTTTTCTACCCTCAAATCCGCAATTTTTCAGTATATTTAAAGGATAATATAAAAAATCCAGATAGAGCTATTTATGTCAGAAGTTACAACAGAAAAAGAGAATTACGGAGCCGATAATATCCAGGTTTTAGAAGGGTTAGAAGCAGTCAGAAAACGTCCTTCGATGTACATAGGTGATACGGGTTTTAAAGGCCTCCATCATCTCGTTTACGAAGTAGTTGATAATTCAATTGATGAGGCATTAGCAGGCCATTGTAAAAACATTACCGTGTCAATTTTAGAAGGGAATTCCATTCGCGTAAAAGACGATGGTCGTGGTATTCCAACTGCCATACATCCAAAATTGGGTGTAAGCGCTTTAGAAGTGGTTATGACGGTATTACATGCCGGTGGAAAATTTGATAAGGACTCTTACAAAGTTTCTGGCGGTTTGCATGGAGTGGGGGTGAGTTGTGTAAACGCTTTATCAACCCATTTAAAAGCGGAAGTTCACCTTGATGGAAAAATAACGGTACAGGAATTCAACATTGGTAAACCCATGTATCCTGCCAAAGAAGTTGGCACAACAACCGATCGCGGAACAATAGTAACCTTTACGCCTGATGCAAGTATTTTTACGGTTCATGAGTATAACTACACTACGCTTGCAAACCGTATGCGTGAATTATCTTTTTTGAATAAAGGTATTACCATTCATTTAATTGATGAACGTCAAAAGGATGAAAACGGAGAGTCCTTGCCTGAAACATTTCACAGTGAAGGTGGTTTGCGCGAGTTTGTCATGTACCTCGATGACGCGAAAGAAAAAATAATTGAAGAACCAATTTACATGGAGAACGACAAAGGAGCTATTCCTGTTGAAGTTGCTATGATGTATAATAATTCTTATAGTGAAAACATTCAGAGTTATGTAAATAATATTAATACCCATGAAGGTGGAACTCACTTAGCGGGTTTCAGAAGGGGTTTAACACGTACTTTAAAATCGTATGCTGAGAAAAACGGATTACTTCAAAAAGTAAAATTTGAGATCAGTGGGGACGATTTTCGCGAAGGACTAACTGCAGTAATCTCCGTTAAAGTTCAGGAGCCACAGTTCGAGGGACAAACAAAAGGAAAATTAGGAAATAACGAAGCGATCGGCGCTGTTGATCAGGCCATCAGCGAAGCACTTTCCAATTACCTCGAAGAACATCCTAAACAAGCGCGTACTATTGTTGATAAAGTTATTTTAGCGGCTACCGCCCGTCACGCTGCCCGTAAGGCCCGTGAGATGGTGCAACGTAAAAGTGTTATGAATGGTTCAGGTCTGCCGGGAAAATTAGCAGATTGTGCAAGCGGCGATCCGTTTGCCTGCGAATTGTTTTTAGTTGAAGGAGATTCTGCAGGTGGAACAGCCAAACAAGGCCGTAACCGTGATTTCCAGGCTATCTTACCCTTGCGTGGAAAAATTTTAAATGTTGAAAAAGCACTGGAGTATAGAATTTACGAGAACGAAGAGATCAAGAATATTTTTACGGCTCTTGGTGTATTTCGTGGGACGAAAGAAGACGAGCGTGCTTTGAATCTTGATAAGTTGCGTTACCATAAAATCGTGATCATGTGTGATGCCGATGTCGATGGTTCCCACATTACTACTTTAATTCTTACTTTCTTTTTTCGCCATATGCGCGAATTAGTTGAAAAAGGTCACGTATATATCGCTGCACCTCCTTTGTATTTGGTAAAAAAGGGGAAAGAGCAGGCATATTGCTGGAATGAAGCAGAACGTGATATTAAGATCAAAGAACTGGGTGGCGAAAAAACAGACAGTGTTCACGTGCAACGTTATAAAGGTCTTGGTGAAATGAATGCTATTCAATTGTGGGAAACAACATTAGATCCTTCAACGCGCACATTGCGCCAGGTTTCTATTGATAGTGCAGCTGAAGCAGATCGTGTGTTTAGTATGCTAATGGGTGATGAGGTTCCTCCGCGTCGTGATTTTATTGAGAAAAATGCCAAGTACGCAAAAATCGATGCTTAATTGAATTCAGTATGCAGTCTAAAGCAACTACTGTAGATCAATATTTAAAAGAGCTTCCCGAAGACCGGAAAGCAGCAATGACGGAATTGCGAAAAGCAGTTTTAAAAAATCTGCCAAAAGGTTTTAAAGAAGAAATGGGTTACGGCATGATGGGATACGTTGTACCGCATTCTAAGTATCCTGATGGCTATCATTGCGATGCGGCACAAGCCTTACCGTTTATGGGTATGGTGTCACAAAAGAATTTTATTGCAGTTTACCATATGGGTATTTACGCTGATCCAAAGTTATTAAAATGGTTTACAGATGAATATGCTAAACAGGTGAAAAGTAAATTGGATATGGGAAAAAGCTGCATTCGTTTTAAAAAACCGGAGCAGATCCCATTTAAATTAATTGGAGAACTTGCTTCCAAAATGACCCCCGATGATTGGATAAAAATGTACGAAACGAATTTAAAGCGATAAGATCTTATCCCGGGCTTCTAATTTAAAAAACTTGAATAATAAAATGCTTATCTTAGGATGAGCATTTTTTGATTTCAGGTAAAAGCATATTTATTTCTCCTTTGGATTGGGGCCTGGGTCATGC
>JAYSYG010000522.1:0-3758 GCA_043716685.1 Sphingobacteriaceae bacterium
TATAGTGATAGCGCCGCTTAAGGTCACTGCTCTTGAAGAACCAGTGCTGTAACTATTTATTGCAGCAAGTGTTTTTCCTCCAAGACTGCTTATGGTTTGAGCTCCGCTCCCATTTAAACCAAGTGCAGTAGTGGTTTGAAAATTAAGAGTTCCACCTGTTGTAAGTGTACCTCCCAGCTTAACCTGAGCATTTGAAGGCATGGAAACCGAAGCGCCTGATTGAATATTTAAATTATCAAAAGCCGCTGCGGTGCCTGAAATGGCCGCAGAAGCACCATAAAAATTTTCTGTTGAGCTGCCTACTGTTAAAGTTCCTTGCGTACCTGTCCAGTTACCCGTTATATTCAAATTGTTGGATATGGAATATGTACCGGATGTATTCATTTGAATACTCGGCAAATATCCTGTCCCAGCAATTGAATTACCGGTTATAAAAGCATTACTCCCGTCAAAAACAAAGGTAGCAGTAGAAGCAGCGGCGGCAGTAGAAGAAGTATAAATAGCCCCAGACATATTTAAACCTACCTTAATGCGAGGTGTTCCGGCATATGCAAATATCCTCGTTGAGCCGGCGCTTGAAAATGAAATATTATTAACCGCAACTCCAGTACCAAAGTCAATAGTTTTAGTGCCGCCAGTATTTGGACATTCCAACCTGAGATGATTCAAAGTGATTGCTGTACCCACAAAACTAAAAGTTACATTGGATCCAGGGTATTGAATAATAATTGTTCCGGTACTTGTTGGACTATAAGTTGCACTGCTTCCTACTTCAAAACGGGTGCCTGAAGCAAAACTAGTCATTGTTAAATCGTTTGATGTACCTATAACAGTACCTGAATTTATTACAAAATTGCCTCCAATGCTGTGGGATCCATTATTCATATCAATTGTTCCAGTATAGCCGGTCATTACACTAAATGAAGCGGCGTCGAGAGAAACGTCAACTATACAGGTTTTAGTTGAAGTCGCGTCAAAAATATAGTTTTCTCCGTTACCTCCGATAGGGGCGAGATTATCATTCCAATTATTAGCGGTACTGAAATTATTATCAGCACCTCCACCGTCCCACGTTTTCTGAGCATCTGTATTCCCTATAACTGCTAAAAAGGCAATTCCTAAAATAAATATCTTTTTCATGTTTATATAATAATATAAAATTAAGTACGAGTAAATTTAAGTAAAAAATTCCTTTCAAAATCACTTTTTTAGACGGTATGCAAGAAAAATGAGGATTTGGTAAATAATTGTGAAATGGCCTTACAATGTGTTTACATTCCTTTTTTAACCTTTAAAGTAGTTGAACTGTATTTTTTAACCCCGGATTTAAAACCATTTGACTTGGCCTTTAAACCACTTAAATAATTTGGCCCAAAGCCTTCATTTATTTTAATACATTTACGCGCGCCCACAAATTACGCTTATGAGATCTTTTTGGATTTATTTTTTCCTTGTCTTTTTTTCGCTGCGGATGTTATCTCAAACCACAGGTTCTGTTAAGGGGTTTGTTTATGATAAATCCAATGGCGAGCCGGTTCCCTTTAGTAACGTGTATTTCAAGGGTACTACCATTGGCGCCAATACCGATATTAATGGTTTTTTTAATATTAACCGCATTCCTCCGGGAGATTATATTCTCATTACGGTGAGCCTGGATTTTGATACGCTGAAAGAGTCTATTAAAGTTGCAGCCGGCAGTATTATCACTAAAAAATTCTATGTAAACAAAGGTGGGGTAAAGCTGGATGAAGTTGAGATCAACACTACTTCTGCGGAAAAAATCGAAAATACCTCGGTAGGTGTTCAAAGAATTGATCCTATTGTGATTAATAAGCTGCCAAGTGTTGGGGAACCAGACATTGCGCAGTACCTGCAGGTGTTACCGGGTGTTGTGTTTACCGGTGACCAGGGCGGACAATTGTATATCCGTGGGGGTTTACCCGTTCAAAATAAGGTTTTGCTTGATGGACTTATTGTGTATAACCCTTTTCACTCTATTGGTTTGTTCTCTGTGTTTGACAGCGATATTATGAAAAACGCGGATGTCTATAGTGCCGGTTTTGGTGCCGAATACGGCGGACGCACCTCTTCTATTATGGATATTACCACCAGGGACGGGAATAAAAAACGGGCTACAGGCAAGGTTTCGGCTTCTACATTCGGTGCCAAAGCCATGATTGAAGGTCCTTTTAGAAGTTGGGCAAGTATTCATAAAAATCCTTTTAAAGAAGAAAAATATCCAAGTGCCTCTTATATACTCTCAGTGAAACACTCTTATTTACCACAAACCTCCAAAACACTTTATAGTTATGCCAATCCAAACGGCCTGCCTTTTTATTATACCGATTTTTATGGCAAGGCTTCTATTAATTCAACGGGTGGAAGCAAAGTAAGCGCTTTTGGTTTTAGTTTCAATGATAAGGTAAACTACAGCAACATTGCCTCGTTCGCGTGGAACAACACGGGCGCTGGGATCAATTTTTTGCTGGTTCCCCAATCCAGTAACCTGTTGGTTGAAGGTTTGTTCGCTTTTTCAAAATATAATGTCACGTTTAAGAACCCCTCGCTGGAAACGGACTCTAAATCCAGTAGCATCAGTGGCGTTAACACAGGATTTAATTTTGTAAAATTCATCGGAAGACAGGAACTGCGCTTTGGATTTGAGGGTGTAATTACCAACACAAGTTATGAGGTAAACAATCCCTACTACGCTAAAATTGTGATGACCAGGTCGACAACAGATATTGCGGGTTTTATTAAACATAAATTTATTGACCGGAAAAAGAGAATAGTATTTGAGCCGAGTTTCCGCTTACAGTATTACGCTACCCTTGCTATACTTTCTCCTGAACCAAGAGCTTCGCTAAAAGTAAATTTTACAAAAAAGATCCGCTTTAAAGCTGCGGGAGGCTTGTACAGCCAAACCCTTATCAGTGCGAACAGCGACAGGGACATCGTGAATTTATTTTATGGATTTATAAACGCGCCGGAAGATAAGGACATTTCCCAAACGTATCTGAACTCAAAAGGGAAGTCGCAAAATGTAAATTCTGCCGTGCAAAAAGCAACACACATAGTAGGTGGTTTTGAGTTTGACCTGTTTAAACATTTTGAACTGAATGTTGAAGTTTACCAAAAGTTCTTTAACCAGGTTGTAAATATAAACCGTGATAAAATTTTTGAAGATAATACATCCAATGCCTCACGTCCGGACGAATACAAAAAAACGTTTGTGATTGAGCAAGGCCGTGCCAGAGGTTTTGACGTGGTTTTAAAATATGACAGGAAGCGTTTTTATTTCTGGGCAGTGTATTCTTTAACTTACAACGACAGGTGGGTTGGAAATAATGCAACGGGTGCGGTTACAAACTATCCACCAAATTTCGACCGCCGCCACAACGTTAACCTTGTTACTTCTTACACCTTTGGTAAAAAGAAACAGTGGGAACTTAACGGGCGCTGGAATTTTGGTACGGGATTTCCTTTTACTCCAACCCAGGGATATATTAACCAGTTAAATCCGCAGGGAAATGTCAATTACAATTTTAATACCGGTAACGGCACATTAAATTATATCCCGGGAGATCTTAACAGTGGGCGCTTGCCGGATTATCACCGTTTTGATATTGGGGTAAAATATAAATATAAGTGGACAGATAAAACAACGCTGGAAGTTAATTTTGGAGCTACAAATATTTATAACCGCGAAAATATTTTTTATGTTGACAGGTTTACATTTAAGCGGATTAACCAGCTGC
>JAYSYG010000523.1:0-11271 GCA_043716685.1 Sphingobacteriaceae bacterium
ATATAGTTTTGGCATGAAGTAGAACAAAGTTACATCTTTGAAAGCCTTGTGTTTGCTACGATCTGTAGTATTGTGAGTTTTTTAGCCCACAGATTACGCTGATTGTAAGGATTATGACTGAAAACATATCTGAAATCCGTGTGATCAGTGGCAAGGAATGATAAATTTCAATTTACCGATCAGTAATTTCGTAAAGTCTTTCTTTGCGATGGTAATGAATACTAAGTATACAAATGCTGATGTTGATAAGGAGTGAAAACCCGTTTGAAATAATAATGATCGGATCATCCTTAAAAAAACCGTAAATAATCCAGAACGTAAGGCCAATAAACAAAGACAGAAGCATTAGAGGAGATGTGCTGCCATATTTTTTTTCTCTTATAAGTTTAATGAGTTGAGGAAGTAATGCAATGGCTGTAAATACGCTGGCTAAGATTCCGGATATTTCTGTTCCATTTTTCATAACATCATTTCCAGTACTTTTCAGTTCCGCCTCTGAGTCCAAGAACGGGGTCAAAGTCAGGCAGTGGTACAGTTGCGATTGTTGCATCAGCCAGCGGCCTTTCCCCTGGTTCACCGGTGCAGATATCAAATTTTCTTCCGCCAGGATAAGCACCTACGCAGTGTACATCGTGTTCATTCCCTATATTTTTATGGGCCACACCTGCTGGAATTACTAGAACATCTCCTCTTTCCAAAGTTACTGTCACCCCCTTTTCACCACCTATTAGAACAACGGCCTTACCTTTGTAAACGCCTATTACTTCGTGCGTATTGCTGTGATAATGGTGGTAATGGAAGATTCCGCCTTTCCAGCTATTCGTCCAGTGGTTTTTTTCAAACAGATGTGTTATATATGCTGCATCGAAGAACAATGGGAAATCCAGTACATTTTTATAAAACAAAACGGGTAAAGCACTGTTCGGAAAAATGCCATCGTCTTTTAAAATGTGAGAATATTCTACAAAAAGTTTTTGGGCGGTGCGTTCCATATTAATTTATTTAAAGAGAATTTATTTTTCAACGTAAATAATGTCTTTATCGCCATTGCCTGCATGAGCAAAAGTATCACCGTCGGTTTTTACAGGCCTTTCAGCATTTTCACAGGAAGTATTTGAATGTACTCTTTGCTGGTAATTACAATTCGATAATCCTATTAAAACGGCCATAGCTACTGGTAAACCATAGGTATGAAAAATAGATTTTTTAATAATGATTTTCATAAACTACCGTGTTTTAAGAAATTAAGTTTTGTTGGCATATTCCAGGTAGAACTACACTAAAAATTCATGCCAGCGGAAAAGTCGTGAAAAGCCCCATTAATTAGAGAGCCAGGGGATTTTTTTGTGCGTTTGGGAATCCGATAAAACATAACCTGAGTATATTTTTCTACGGCTGATAACTTAGCAGGAATGGACTTACTATCAATTTTTAGATGTGAGTTTGCGGTAATTTTCCTGGTAAAACTGGCGGTAGCCTTCTACATTTTTTGTTTTGTAGAAAAAGGGCACGTTCTCGGATAAGATCGGGAAGATGTCAATAAGTTCTTTCTTTACATCGCCTTTAAATACTTCGGTATCTGCAATTAAATTGTCGTAATAGTCAATTGCATCTTTGGCGTTTGCAAAAGATTTGATAACCACCAGTTGTTTGTTTTTCCCAAAAAGATTGGATGAAATGTCAAATGACTTTTCGCTGTAATATACCGTATTAAAGTTCCCAACACGCGTTTTAAAGGCATCCGCAACTTTAGGATCATCAGGCACTATTGCAATGATAAAGTGCGGAGTATCAAAGTTTATGTTAAACGTATCTTTTTTTGCAACGCCCTGTTCTGCCGCTTTAAACATATCCGGATTTCTTTGTTTTTTTATCGCAAGCAAAATATCTTCTGAAAGTGGCGTTACTTCGGACTTTGGGTATTTGGCTACTAATAATTTCAAACTTGCTTCAAGGCTATCAACTCCTTTTAATTTACCAAGGCTCATAGCGCGAATGAACTCAAATTTGGGCAGGTACTGGCTTTTGCCGAATTTTGAAATTCCTTCTTTTGATTTGGCATAGGATTCTGGATAATTGCTGAGAGTGTAGGTGGTATAAACACCAGCATAAAATTCCTCTACCTCGCTTTTTTGTGCGTTCAATTCTGCTGCTATATCAGGATTCTTGATTATGGCGGCAAATTCACTGTCCGGAAATTCTTTTAAGATCTTGTCCTTATAATAGTCTGCCTTAGGCATATTTTTTTCAGCCAGGTAAGTACGATAAAGAACGTAGTAGGTTTTCAGTAAATAATGATTTTCAGGAAAACGTGTATTCAATTCTTCAAAAGCTGCAATGGCTTTTTTTGTATTATTTAATTCTTCTTTGTAAAGACTTCCCATCATGTAATAAGACTTAATGATCTTATTGTTGCTTCTGCGGATGAGTGAATCGTTGGTGAGCAGATTTTTAGTATAGAAAGCACGTGTCTTTTCAGGTACCAAAGCGGTGTCCCGTTTGGTAGTTCCAGATTCTCGCGGGGTAGTTGCAACCTCTTCAATAGTCATTGCCTTGTTCGCCCTGCGCCAGTTATCTTCGAGTTTGCGTGTACCCCATTTTTTCTGAAAATCCGAAATTCCAAATGACAAGGTGGTAGGATTACTAAAATACCAACCCCCTGGGCTACCGAAATCCGGCCCTGGTGTGTTGCTTCCAACCAATGTATTTGTTTGTGACGCCAAAAGCAAAGCGGCTGCCTTTTCTTTTTCCTTACGTTCCTGTTCTTTGGTATAAGCAACAATCAGTTTGTCAATGAATGCATCCTGTTCTTTTTCGCTCATTTTAGAAATACGCTGCAGGCTGTCTTCGCGGGAAATGGTTTTGATGTAGCCCACAAGTGTTTCCAGTGTTTTTTTACGGGCGAGGATAGAATTGTAATCCGGGTGATCTTTCGGAAGTGTGGTGATTGTACTGTCGTAGTAGGCTTCGGCGGATGTATAATTAGTAAGGTCAAAATTGATCTCGCCTAATTTTAAATAAGAAAGTGCTTTTTGATTGAGGTTGTTAACGCTTTTTTGAACAGATCTTTTATAATAATACATCGCTTGTGTCGTGTTCCTTTCCTTTTCTTCAATCTCACCAAGCGTATAAAAAATCACATCGTAGTAGTCGCTGTTCTTAAATTCGCGGGTCATTTTAAGAAGATCCCTTTTTGTTTTCTCTGAGCTATTTCGTTTTACGTCGAGAAGGCGCGCCATTTTGATCTTGCTGTAGAAGATCATTTCATATTCCGGTTTTAATTTTATGGTCTTCTTATAATATTGGATCGCACGTTTGGTATCCTTATTCTGTTCTGATAACTGAGCGATAATAAAAGAATAACGCGCCCTTTTCTTTTTGGAAATGCCGTTCAGGAAGCTGGTATTGCGTGTAGCTTCCAGTAATTTAGCAATGGCTTCAGTGTTCTGCCCGCGGCGCATATAATAATCGGCCCAGGCAACCGGCAGTTCATTCTTAATGCTTTTTTTAAGGCCTTTTTCATTTTTTAAAAGACTGAGAATAGGTTCGGCGCTGCTTACCGCGCCAATTTCGTTATTGGCCTTAATAAGCCAGATCATGGCAGTGTATTTGTCATCTGATTTGGTATACGTGCGCATCACATATTCAAACGTTTCTATGGCGCTGAAAAATTCACGCTTGTAGAAATGTGAAATACCAATGTTGATCCAGTTATTATCGATCCATTTGCCGGAAGAGGGAATCTCGTTTTGCTTTTTATCTTTAATAGCGTGCTTTTGGATGCAGAGCGAAGACTTTTTAATAGCCTTGTCAAAATCGGGAAAAGTGGTTTTTGCTTTTTCTGGCGTTGGATATATATAGACAGGAAGGATCTTATCGTAATTCTCCTTATTTGCCTTTTCCGTTTTGTAAATACCCTCTTCTATGCTAACTGTAGAGTAATAATAGCCATTATACCTGGCGGTAAGATTATGGTAAGCCCTGTGAACAAAGGTGTTTTTTTTTGTGGTACAGGAAGCCAAAAGGGCTGACACAGCCAAAAAATATAATAGACGTTTAGGTAGCACAGTTTTTATTAACGTGAAGATACTAAAAATAGTATGTTTTAAGTGCTAAAAATCAATAAAGGGTAATGTCGAATTGCACCAGGTCAACGAACTCCTGAACACGGTCTTCTACATCCTGCGATGAAAGACCGATGAGGCGCTCTGTACCAAACTTCTCAACCGTAAAGCTGGCCATGGCGCTACCGAAAATAATAGCGTTTTTCATATTTTCGAAACTGATGTCTTTTGTTTTGGCAATATAACCGATAAAACCACCTGCAAAGCTGTCGCCGGCGCCGGTTGGATCATATACTTCTTCAAGAGGCAGAGCAGGCGCAAAGAATACTTCGTCTCCATTAAACAATAAAGCACCGTGTTCTCCTTTTTTAATCACCAGGGTTTTAGGACCCATTTTTAAGATCTTTTGCGCTGCTTTTACAAGAGAATATTCTCCTGAAAGTTGGCGTGCTTCGGCGTCGTTAATGGTTAATACATCAATTACTGCAATCACTTTCATTAGTTCCTCCATGGCAATATCCATCCAGAAGTTCATGGTATCCAGCACAATAAGCTTTGGACGTGTTTTCATCTGGTTGATCACGCTCATTTGCACAGCAGGAGCAAGATTTCCAAGCATAAGGAATTCAGCATTTTTAGCTGCTTCCGGCACAACAGGTGTAAAATCGGCCAGTACGTTTAGTTCGGTTACAAGAGTATCGCGTGAGTTGAGGTCGTTGTGGTATTTACCGCTCCAGAAAAACGATTTCTCGCCTTTTTTTATTTGGAGGCCATCTAAATTTACACCTTCTTTTTTAAGAGTTGCGAGAAAACTCTCCGGAAAATCATCACCCACAACAGATACAAGAGAGATGTCTTTATTAAAATAAGAAGCTGCAAGAGCGATATAAGAGGCTGCACCGCCTACAATTTTATCTGTTTTCCCGAAGGGTGTTTCAATAGCATCAAAGGCTACGGTACCTACAACTAATAGACTCATTTATTTTTTTTTAATTTTTTCGTAAAGATATTGTTTATTTCATAAAAGTGATGTAAATTTGCGACCCTAATCAGGAAAATTGCTTTGAAGGAAGTGGATTTGAGAGGTTGGTAACCAGGATAAATTCCTTCTTAGCTCAGCTGGTTAGAGCACATGACTGTTAATCATGGGGTCCCTGGTTCGAGCCCAGGAGAGGGAGCCAAAGCTACACTGAAAAGTGTGGCTTTTTTGTTTTAAGGAAATGCATTACGTTTATATACTTCTTGTTAATGTAATTCTTTACTCCTAATAAACGAAAAAGGCTTAAGCTTTCACTTAAACCTTCTCGCACAAACACAACACACAACTGTTGGGAAAATAAAATTCTTATAAATTTTTAATCTGAGAAATCACGCTGTATTTTTTGCTAGCAAATAATCAGTGTGAAAGTAAGCAATATCAAATACAAATGGACAATTTTGGTCGTAATTTAGACAAACAGTACAATTTAACAGTCCTATTTAGAACATAGCGTATTTAACTACACTTATTCCACTTCCCATATATGTTAAATTTTAGGACCCGAGAGGTAAAAATGGTCATCGAATTACCCCTAAGCCACCAAACAGGTTTTTTTCAATTTTAAGTTGGGCTGAAATGAAGTGTTGTGCAAAAAATGATCATTTTTTTCCGCTTAATATGGTGAGATCTCAAAGCAGAACAATATTTAAATTTTACGGGGTGTTTACATAGTTTTGACTATGTGTTTACATAGTGGTTTTGTTGCCGGAATTTGGTTATAAATTTGATTTTCAGTACGTTAAGTTTTTTGCTTTTTTAAATTTTACATAATCTCTTATTTCCTAATCTCCGCAACGGTTTTGGCGCTGTTTTCCAGTCTTAATATACGTTATATTTGAGTAGTATGGCGCATAGGTATTCACATAGGTGTATTTTTGTTTTGGTAGTTTCCGTTTTTGGATGCTGCCGTTTGTTTTCTCAATCTGGCATAGAGCCTTCAAAGTTGAAGCAGTTTAATATTACAATTAACTTTGACGATTACACTGTTAAGACCCAGATGCTGAGCCAGAATAAAAGCATTTGTGTGAACAATGACAGGATCTATATGTGGTACGGTTCTCAAAAAATAATTGAGACAAAAGGTGGCTACGATGGTAAATTAATACACGGCACTTACAGGGCTTTTTATTTAAATAATCAGTTAAAAGAGCAAGGGCAAATCAGATACGGACTCAGGCACAAAGAGTGGAAGTACTGGTACCCGGACGGTAGACTGAAAGAGGTGATCAACTGGAAGAATGGTGCAAAGAATGGCACGTACTGCCTGTACAATGATTTTGGCCAGTTGATGGCAAAGGGCAATTTTAAGAATGATAAGCTGCATGGTAAATTTTATACCTACTCTTCTACCGGCAAAGTGGCCGATAAAAAGAGATATAAGAAAGGCGACGAGGTTGTTCCGAAAGTGAAAATAAAACGTCCGGAAAAAATAAAAGAAGAACCTGCTGTTAAGGAAAAAGAACAAAAGGAAGAAAAAAAGGTATCGGATGATTCTTCTAAAAAGAAAAAACCTTTTTTAAAGGGCTTTTTTAAAAAGAAAAAGGCTGCAGATAAACCGGCCAGACCTAAGAAAGAAGAAAAAAAGAAAATTGTAACAACTTAAAACGGTTGTCATGGTCCCACGTCAAATTGCTGCTATCACTGAATTTGTAACTAAACGCACCAACGTTTTGAAGGAGAAAACACTCTTGCATTTCTTCAGAAAAGTAAAAGGTGGCGCGTTATATATCTCCATACTTGTAAGTATTACTATCGGGATCCTGCTTACCTTTTTTATCCTCATAGCCAATTACAATCAGCGCAGTGTAACGGTGTTCGGTCAGTCCTCTCAATTA
The DNA here is from genome assembly GCA_043716685.1 of Sphingobacteriaceae bacterium. GTDB lineage: Bacteria > Bacteroidota > Bacteroidia > B-17B0 > Aurantibacillaceae > Aurantibacillus. The sequence goes on from JAYSYG010000523.1 coordinate 6,939, forward strand.
AATTATAATTTAAAAAGTGCTTTCCAGGTCGCGCAATCCTCTTATTTTACACCTTCTCTCAATTACAGCTGGATGAAGAACCAGGTAAATGACGATTCCATCCGGGTAAAAAAAATCAACTGGGGCGCATACCTTCTTATTTGCGCAGAAACAAAGAACCGTCACCAGTATTTATCTCAGTCAGGCCTTTTTGGTACTTATATGCAAGGCGATACCGGTCTGCTGGTGGCCGATAACAGCCGGCCGGTTGGGCTGAGCGGGAATATAAGTTTTAAGTCGTCCTGTTATTTACCGTCTGCAGGTGTAAAGCCTGCATACATAGAGGGACAGAGTTATGTGAGCTCGTCACAGAACTCAGCATTTATTAAACGATCGCCTAACCAACTGGCTTCGGTAAATAGTGAAATTTTAAATGGATTAAAACAACAGCTTAGCAGACCCGATCTTTATCTTGATAGCCTGGTTGGAACTTTGCCTGAAATGTGTAATCATTCCTTCAACCACAGAACAATTTTATGGCAAACATCCGGCACGCGTTTAAGCCGTGTATGCCTTGCAAATAATATAAAACTGGTTTGCGGGGATGTGGAAATTGATAGTTCTGCAAAATTGGAAAACATTTTAATTGTCTGTAAAAAAGCCAGATTTAAGAATGGATTCAGAGGCAAAGTACATGTAATTGCTACTGATAGCATAACGATGGAAGAAAATTGTGAATTTCAGTATCCTTCCTCTTTTGTCCTATTTTCAGAAGAAGATGGCGCAGCTGGTTTAAAATACATACAGTTTAATAAAGGATGTAAATTTTTCGGGGGAATTCTTGCAATACATGAAAACGGGGAAAATACCAATTCGCAGAAAGTGTTTGTGAAACTTCATTCCGGATGCGAAGTGAATGGCTTTATTTATTCCGCTGATTACATTCACCTGGAGGGGACCATAAATGCTACAGTGGTTGCAAATAAACTGCTACTTAAAACACCTTCTGCTGTGTATGAAAATCATATATTAAGTTGCGAGATCAACCCAAAAAAATATGCACATTTACTGGCAGTACCATTGTTGTTTAAGCGTGACTCGAAACTCTTATGTTGTGAACAGTTAAATTGATATGAGTAAAAAGAATAAATATGTGGTGCGAGGAAGCAGTATGGTGGAGGTTTTGATCGCTCTCGCCATTACAAGTTTTTGTGCGAGCCTGGCAGTAATTATTTATCTGAATATCCAGAAAAGCAGTCTGCCCTTTTTTAAGGTAAAAGCAGTTGAACTGGCGGAATTTTACATGAAAGAAACGCTTGATAAAAGTACGTTCACAGATGAAAATTATGTAGAAGAAGAATTTACAATAAAAAAAACAATCGGGAGTGCAGAGAATTTTCTGGATTGTTCACTAATACGGATCATTGTGTTTGATGGCACTAAAAAAAAGGTGTTTGAATTGGAAAGCCTTGTGCACCGGCAGAATTATTAGGAAATGGAAGACAAGAAGGAAAAATATTACGTTAAGGGATTTACCATTGCAGAGTTGCTGGTGGTACTCGCGCTTACGTCAATTTCTATTACCTTATCTTATGGTACGCTCAACTATATTCAGAAATTATTTGTAGAATATAAAAAGCAAAATAAGTTTTTAAACGAATTTACGGATCTTAAAAAAAGAATGGACTACGAATCCCTGAAAGCGGATCTTGTAACCGAAGTGCAGGAAAATAAATTTGAGATCAGGCGGGATAGCGGTGTTGCAATTCTTCAGCTTATGGAGCATGTTATTTTACTAAAAAGAAACGAACATTGCGATACATTTCATATTTCAGCAAGGCATATTAAAAAGGAATATGAAGCAATGGAAAACCCGGCATGGTATAATAAATTAGTAAGTCAGATCCTATTTGAAACCGATTTTACAAAACAAACGTTTCATTTTTGTTTCTATAAAGATCATGAAGCCTCTGTTAAATTAGCATTAGATAAAAACTGATATGGCTGTATTAGATCTCACAAAATATTCCGAAAAACAGGTTGCCAGGCCCAGCCCTATTAATACTACGGACAAGGGTGGTGTCTCGGGCCTTTTAAATACAGAGATTACGTTCTTTGAAAAAAAATTCGGGGCAAAAGAAAAGGAAGGATTTTATTCGGAACTGGGGCTATTATTATCTACCGGTGTGGATATTAAAACTGCATTTGAGATCATTGAAGAAGATATGCCGAATAAAAAACACAAAGCTTTACTTCAACAAATAAAAAATGATATTATAAGCGGGATGCGCATCTTTGAAGCGGTCTCGAAACACGACAAGATCTTCAGCAAGTATGAGGCTCAGAGCATAAAAATAGGAGAAGAGACAGGTAAGCTTGCTGATGTGTTAAAGGAATTGGGAGCCTTTTATCTTTCAAGTATTAAGCTGCGCAGGCAGATCATTGGTGTAATGACATACCCTGTAGTAGTGATAAGTATGGCTATTTTGATCGTGTATTTTATGCTATCTTTCGTAGTGCCTATTTTTAGTGATATTTTTAAGCAAACCGGTGGAGAGCTTCCTGAAATAACACAGTTCTTAATACGTCTGAGTAATAAAAGCGGAGTTATTTTTTATACCTTGTTTATTCTTATCGGAGGAATGGTACTGCTTCATAAAACCCAGCACAAAAAAAACTGGTACAGGAAATATACGTCTGCATTTTTTCTGAAGATCCCCGGCATCAATACACTCATTCGCAAAATTTATCTTGCCCGTTTTTGCCAGAGTATGAAATTGCTTGCAGGAGCGCGCGTAATGATCAATGAGGCACTCGATCTTGTAAGGAATATGATCGAGTATTATCCTATGGAGCAGGCTCTTGAAAGTGTAAAGGACGAAGTAGTAAGAGAAGGGAAACTCTTGAACGAAAGTCTCGCAAAACACGACATCTTTCCGAAAAAACTCGTGGCCTTAATTAAGCTGAGCGAAGAAGTAAATGCACCGGAAATTATATTTGAAAAGCTGCACCAGCAATACTCCGCGGAAATTGAACACCAGCAAGCGGTAGTAGGTAAATTAATAGAACCCATTTTTATTATCCTTTTGGGCGTTTTTGTCGGATTCATATTGGTGGCCATGTATTTACCTATGTTTGAAATGAGCAGTGGAAATTTTTAACCGTATTTTAATTTTATAATATCTATATCATGAAAAAGTTGAACTATCTTAAAAGAACAACAACACTTAAATTAAAGGGTATGACCCTGATCGAACTCTTGTTGGTTTTGGCCCTTATCGGAATTCTTTTGTCTATGGCGGTACCTAAACTGATGCCGTTGATTGGCCGGACAAAGTCATTAGAGGCGCAAATGCAGTTAAAGCATGTGCTCAACCTTGAAAAAAATTACTTCTATATCAACTCAAAATATAGTAACAATCTTGAAGATCTTGGCTTTGAGCAATCGAAGCTTGTTACGGAAGATGGCAAAGCAAATTACAAAATTGAGATCGTAGAGGCCAATAACAAATCCTTTACCGCAAAAGCTTTGTCTGTAACAGATTTTGACCAGGACGGACAGCTCAATATCTGGCAGATAAACCAGGACGAGGAGATCAAAGAAATTACAAAAGATTAATTCTTTAGTATGGTCTGGATATGTTGGACATTATTATTTGTGTGTTCCGGAGCAATTGCTTACCAGGATTTCAGGATGCGTTTGATAAGTGTCTGGCTGATTTTGTGTTTCGGACTTGTGAATATAAGTCAGTATATTTTTTTAAATTCGGTTAGTGCCTTAGTTGAAAACCTTGTCTTTTGTTTTGCCTATTTTTTATTTTCTTACCTGGTCATCCATTTATTTTATTTTATTAAAACAAAAAAATTTCAGAAAGTATTGGATGAGAAGATCGGGTGGGGGGATATCTGGTTGATTCTTTTAACGGGGTGCTGTATAGCGCCTGTAGTTATGATCTATTTTTTTACGTTGACGTTTGTGGCAGCTGTTTTAATACAATTTCTCTTTTTAAGGAAAGATAAAACGATTGCGCTGGCAGGGATGCTGGTTATTTGTTACAGTTTTTATCTTGTTTGGTTTATTTTCAGTTGATTATTTTGGAGGGCGGAATTGCGAGATATAATACTTTTCGATGTGGTGTACATTATTTGGAATAAGCCAGGTGTTAAACTTATCACGCCCTACGGAATTTCAGTCTTAGTTAGTAAAAGAGCGTAATTTTGGTCGCTTCGTAACGAAGTTTAATGAGAGTGTTTAGCTGATGTTAGCTTGAGAGCTTTTTAATCTTTACAAATGCTGGAATACACCAACTTTTGGCACTGAAAAATTACTATGTGTTCACATAGTGTTTTTGTC
>JAYSYG010000524.1:0-3737 GCA_043716685.1 Sphingobacteriaceae bacterium
TAAACCGCTTCTCCTCTTTTAGGATCGGCCTGAAGCCCCTTAAATTTTACATACTTTAAAGCATAACCTTCATGTATTTCGGTATCGTATCCTTCTCCAACCCATTTAATATAAGATACAATGGCGTTCATCTCTTTGGAGTCCAGTTTTAATGCTTTACCATTATGCGGTCTTTCCACACAGTTATTAACCCTGTCGGACATTGTAAGAATGGCATCTTCTCTTGCCCGGTATTGCGGGTAGGTTTTATGCGAGTTAAAAAAATTAAGTCCGAAAGGCTTGGTGCCACTATTCAAATGACAATTGGTACAATTCATTTTATTACCCAGGTTTTTGCTTACTATACCTTCAGGCCCTATGTAATAACTTGTATTCTGAACCAGGCGGCGACCATATTTTACCTGTCTTCCCCATTCATCGTCCTTTAACATACTGGTGTCAGGAACGTTGTATAGCTCCAAAGCGGTGGATTTTTCAGGTGTTTTAGGCGCAGGAACTTTATTTTTCCGTGTATCACAGGAAGTTAAAATCATCAGGGAGCATAGCAGGAAAAGAAAATTTTTCATTTGATCAGATCTTGAAATAAATGGTGATGCGCTAAATTAAGAAATTATTTACTTGAATAAACTTATAAAAAACAGTCTTATGCCATTCGGTATTAAAACACAAAAGCCTTTCCCTGCGAAAGGAAAGGCTTTTGTGTTTTAACATCATTCTAATTCTTATAATTTTGCTTTGATTTCTATCATGTCGTATCCTTCGATAATGTCACCAACGTTAATGTCGTTAAAGTTCTCAATATCCAAACCACATTCGTAACCTGTCGCCACTTCTTTTACGTCGTCTTTAAAACGTTTTAATGACCCCAGAGAACCGGTATGAATAACAATGCCATCACGAATTACCCGCACCTTTGTATTACGTGTAACTTTTCCGTCCAGCACATAACATCCGGCAATGGTACCAACCCTGGTAATTTTAAATACTTCGCGCACTTCAATGTTGCAAACGATCTTCTCTTCAAATTCAGGAGCCAGCATACCTTCCATGGCTGCTTTGATCTCGTTGATAGCATCGTAAATAATAGAATACAAACGGATATCAATTTCTTCAACCTCAGCAAGTTTTCGCGCACTTGTACTCGGCCTCACCTGGAAACCAATGATGATGGCATTAGAAGCAGAAGCTAATAATACATCACTTTCACTGATCGCACCAACTGATTTATGAATAATATTTACGGCTACCTTTTCAGTAGATAATTTTAGCAATGAATCCGCCAATGCTTCAATAGAACCATCCACGTCACCTTTTACGATCACGTTTAATTCTCTGAAATCGCCAATAGCGAGGCGTCTTCCGATTTCATCCAGCGTAATGTGTTTATGTGTACGGATACCTTGCTCACGTTGTAATTGTAAACGCTTGTTCGCGATCTCGCGTGCTTCACGTTCGTCTTTCATTACGTTAAACTTATCACCTGCTTGTGGTGCGCCACTTAAGCCCAGAACTTTAACCGGATGTGAAGGTCCCGCAGCGTCTACTTTTATGCCACGTTCGTTAAACATCGCACGCACACGTCCGCTAAAACTACCGGCCAACATAATATCACCCACTTTCAAAGTACCCGACTGAACAAGGATTGTAGATACATAACCACGCCCTTCTTCCATACTGGCTTCAATCACTGAACCTACCGCGTTCCTGTCAGGATTTGCTTTCAGGTCCATCATATCTGCTTCCAGTAACACTTTTTCTAAAAGCAAATCAATATTTAATCCCTGCTTTGCTGATACTTCCTGGCATTGATATTTTCCACCCCACTCTTCTACCAAAATATTCATGGCAGATAATCCTTCACGTATTTTATCAGGATTTGCTCCCGGTCTGTCAATTTTATTGATCGCAAAGATCATTGGTACAGCTGCTGCCTGCGCGTGATTGATCGCCTCTTTGGTTTGAGGCATTATTGAATCATCCGCTGCAATAACAATAATAGCAATATCCGTTATTTTAGCTCCACGTGCACGCATAGCGGTAAACGCTTCGTGACCCGGTGTATCTAAGAACGTCATGCTTCGCCCATCTGCAAGTTTCACATTGTAAGCCCCAATATGTTGCGTAATTCCACCGGCTTCACCAGCTACCACATTTGCTTTACGAATAAAGTCAAGCAAAGATGTTTTACCGTGATCTACGTGGCCCATAACTGTAACGATCGGTGGGCGTTGAACCATATCTTCAGGTGCATCTTTTTCATCTTCTTTAATAGATTCCAGCTCTTCGGCCGAACCGAATTCCACCTTGTAACCAAACTCCTCAGCAACAATAGAAATTGTTTCCGCATCCAAACGCTGGTTGATGGAAACAAATAATCCAAGAGACATACAAGTAGAAATAATTTGTGTCACCTGCACATCCATCATTTGCGCCAATTGATTCGCGCTCACGAATTCTGCAACGGTCAGTAATTTTTTGTCAGCCTCTGCGATCTCTGCCCTTTCGGCCATTTTATCACGGATCTCCCCGCGTTTTTCACGACGGTATTTAGATGTTTTAGATTTATTTCCTTTTTCACTTAAACGCGCCAGTGTTTCTTTAATCTGAGCCTGGATCTCTTCTTCCGTTAACTCATGACGAGGCTTGCCGGGAACTGTTGCTCCACCCGGTTTTTTTGCACGGGGATCGCCATACTTTTCCTTTGCGCGTTCGCGTGCGATCGCAGATTGTTCCTTCCCCACTTTTTTAATTTCTTCCTGCGACAATCCACCCTTGCGGATACGTTTACGTTTTTTCTTATCTGCTGCACTTGCTGCGTTATTTGCGGCCGTTTTCTTAGGTGCTTCTTTAACTACAGGCAATTCAACCCTTCCTAATATTTTAGGACCTTCCAGTTTTTCGTATTTGGTAACTAAAAATTCTTCCTTCGGTTCTTCTTTTATTTCAACAGGTTGCTCTGCTTTTTCCGGGACAATTTCTTCTGCCTTAACCTCTTCTTGTTTGTTTTTTGTTTTACCCGAACTTTCGGCTTCTGCTTCAATTTTTGCAGCCCTTTCTGTGTCCTTCTCTTTTTTAGTTTTTTTATCCGGCTTGGTTTTCAGGTTCATTGAATCAAGGTCGACCCTTCCAATAACTTTAGGTCCATCCTGTATTTCTGTTTCGTTTTTTTCTTTTGGAGAATCAATCGTGATGGAACTTTCTTTTTTTGGCTCTGCTTTCGCTGGAGTTTCCTCTGCCTTTTTTGATAAAGTGAGGTCTTTGATAACCACCTCGTCAAACTCTTCGTCCTTTTGCTTTTTTGGTTTTATTTCATCCAGCACAATGGTCTCACGTTTCAGCTTAGTACTGTTTTGAGCAACAGTTTCGGCTTCTTCGCGGGCCGATTTATCACTTGAGAATTCTTTTAGCAAATGGCGGTATTCCTCATCGCCAATTTTGGCGTTTGGATTACTGTCCACAGGCAGACCCTTGGCGGCAAGAAATTCCACTATCTTCCCGAGAGAAAGATTGAACTCTTTGGCCACTTTGCTTAATCGAAGTGTTTTAGCTCCTTCTGACATATTTTACTTTAAATCTTTCTAAATTAATTACCCCGGCTTATTCAGGAAAGCCTTAAACCCTGTATGCTTAATCTTCAAACTCAGCGCTCAGTACATCACGTACACTTTTTATAGTGTCTTCTGTGATACCTGTACGGCGAATAAGTTCTTCATCACTGAGTTCAAGAACAGATTTAG
>JAYSYG010000525.1:0-3730 GCA_043716685.1 Sphingobacteriaceae bacterium
TGAGGATCAGCAGGGCGGTGATCATATTAATCGTGGCAACAAGGATCATAAGCACTATAACGATCACGCCATTAATATCCAGCTTATCCAGCCAGATAAAAATATTCGAGTAGATCTGCTTTACGTTGCTCACATCGTAATTATATCCCAAGAGCTCTTCTATTTGTTCCTGGTCTTTTTCTACTGTTGAAAAATCTTTGAGCCCTATCTCATAACCGCCGGCCATGGTTGAATCCCAGTTGCAGATGCGCTGGATCTGCCTAATATCTACAATACTCAGCTTTTCATCAAAATCGGCAAAGTTTGTTTTAAAGATTCCACAAATTGTAAATTTTCGTGAACGCTGCTCCGACTTTGTCATTTCTTCTTTCAGCAAACTATCGTACACCGTACGCTGTGATATAAAATAGACCAGGATCTTTGAGTCCAGCTTAAGGTCCATTCGTTTCGACAGCACCTCACTGATTAGAATCTCTTTGCTCGCTTCCCCCTCCTTAAATTCCGGCAGCCTGCCTTCAGTTATGTGTTTTTTAATAAATTCAAAGTCATAGTCTTTATCTACACCTTTTAATAAAATTCCCTCGTTCTCCGTATCAGTTTTTAAAAGTCCGTTCTTAAAGGCAGTCTTTTGAATGTGCTTAACACAGGAAAGTTTTTTGAGTGCAGCGAGTGTATCTTCCTGAATGGTTATTGGCTCAGGCTCATTGCTTGCATTGCGGTTAATGTTGCTTACTACAATATGTGTCGTAAGGCCCGTGATCTTATTTATGATCTCCTTTTTAAAACCCAGTACAATGCTTACGGTTAAAAGCATAACAGAAACACCCAGGGTAATACCAATTATTCCTATTTTTACAATAGGCTTAGAGATGCTACCTTTGTTCTGTTTGGAATCTGAGATCCTTGACGCTATTAATTTTTCAATGCTCAAAAAAATATATTGAATGCACAAAAATAATAAATTGATCCGCTTTAGCACTTTTTTAATTTTTTTATCTCACATGTTATGCGCGCAGATCCCTGTTCTGCTAAAGGAATATAACAGCGTGACTATCGGCGCGCAGCAGTTTGATGCCTATTTACCCAGGCTGAAAAACAAGCGCGTGGGCATTGTGACCAATATAACCGGGCTTATTGGTAAAACCAGCATTGTTGACACGCTGATCAAATTAAAAGTAAAGGTAAAGAAGATTTTCGGGCCTGAACATGGCTTCAGAAATGACGCAGACGCCGGTGCGCTTGTTAAAAACAGCAAGGATGTCAAAACCGGATTAACCGTAATTTCCCTGCACGGTGCAAATAAAAAACCTACTAAAGAACAACTTAAAGACATTGATGTACTTATTTACGATATCCAGGATATTGGGGTCCGCTTTTACACGTACATCTCCACCATGAGTTACGCCATGGAAGCCTGCGCTGAAAACAATAAGGAGTTTATTGTGCTGGACAGACCCAACCCAAATGGTTTTTACATTGATGGTCCTGTTTTAAAAGATGAATTCAAAAGTTTTTTAGGGATGCACCATGTGCCGCTGGTGTATGGCATGACCTGCGGCGAGTATGCACAGATGGCAAATAATGAAGGTTGGCTGACGAATAAAGTAAACTGCAAACTCACTGTTATCCCACTTAAGAATTATGACAGGAAAGCTTCCTATAAGCTCCCGGTAAATCCTTCTCCTAACATTCCGAATACAGAGGCAGTATTGTTGTACCCAAGCCTTGGTTTGTTTGAAGGTACAACCATGAGTCTTGGACGAGGAACCGGTTTTCCTTTTCAGGTGGTTGGACACCCCAAATATCCAGACACAACCTTTTGTTTTATACCAAAACCTTCAAAACTATCGAAAGAACCACGTTATTTCAACCAACGCTGTTACGGTATAGACCTTAGAAAGGAGAATTATTTAAACATGCATCCGCGGAAATTAAACCTGCAGTGGCTTGCGCTGGCTTATAAAAATTTAAGCACTACCGATTTTTTTGAAATGAATTTTAACTACCATTCCGGGAATTCTTTGTTGCAGGAACAACTCAAAAACAATGTTTCCGAGACAGATATTCGTGAGAGCTGGCAGGCGGACCTTGAAGTTTTTAAGGAGATCAGGAAAAGGTATTTGCTGTACCCGGATTTTAATTAAGATGCTGATCTGCAAATGTAGCCACTGGCTTCCATTTTTCCAGACTGTGAAACCAGTGTAAAAAAAGGTTTGCCACAGACTGCACAGATTCGATTAGCTATCGGATGCGCTGAATTAAATGAAATTATCTGTGCCCGTCTTCAATGGAATTTTACAAGAATAAGCCTGTAATCTCCCACACACAGGGACAATTACAGGCTTACCTATTAAATTAACTCATAAACAATCCAAGCTTAATGAGGTACGATTGTATAAAACTACAATCATGACCAGTTCTAAAAAAGCCACTCTTTTTAGGTGCGCAAGTGCGGTTTACAAATGGTTGTTGTTATTAAATAAGTGGGGCTAATTTTTTACCAGTTTAACCGTTTTTAAAGAATTATCTTTTGTGAATTGAATGAAATAAATACCAGCAGGATAATCACCCAGGTCTGCGTTGTTTTTCCCTTGGGATAGTTGATTCTCCCTGATAAGCTCGCCTATGACATTTGTTATTTTTATTGTAAGCGCTTGCGAACTTTCTACAGTAAACTCTCCATTATTCGGATTCGGATATACGGCCAGCTGCCATCCGTTTGTTTTCAACTGTTCAATTCCCAAACAGGCATCTACACTCTGCGAGTAAGTGCTATAGTTCGAACAGCCGTTGGCATCGGTACCTGTAACGGAATAGGTTGTCGTAATTGTTGGATTGATACTGATAAGAGATGCATTTTCGCCGGTATTCCAAGTATAGGAACTGGCGCCACTCACATTTAGAGTAGTGGTTTCACCTTCGCAGATTAAAGTACTGATGCCAGACACGTTCAGTGCAGGTGTAATATCACAGGCAAAAAATTGCGCCAGGAAAGAATCATAGGTACCGCCTCCATAAACAGGTTGATGGCTTCCCACAGAAGCAATAGACGTACCAGGTGTATTATTAGAGTAACCAGCCAGGTAAAAATTTCCAAGAGTATTGGTAGCGCAGGCATAGGCCTGTTCATCTCCTACCCCCCCATAAAATGTTCCTTCCAGGCGCACCCCGTTAGTGTTGAACCTGCCTAAAAAACTATCGCTAATACCACCGCCAAAGAAAGGCTGGTGACAACCTAGCGTGCTTATTGTCGGCACATTACCGGCACTACCCGCTATATAAATATCTCCTGAAGCGTTAGCTGCACAGGCACGGATAGCCCCATCATAATAAGTAGCCCACTGGCGGACGCCAGAAGTATTGAACTTTACAAGATAAGAACTGTTTGTAGCCGTAGTGGCTGCTTGAAATGCCGCAGGAGTTGTCATAATTGCACTTAGGGTTGTAGTGGTAAACCCAGTAAGATAAACGTTTCCACCTCCATCTGTTGCAGAATCATAACCATATTCATAACCCGTTCCACCATAATAAGTTCCCCATTGCCGGACACCGCTGGTATTAAATTTTACCAGGAAAGCATCATAAAACCCTCCGCCATATGCAGCCTGATGACCTGATGACGTTGCAATGGCGTTTGCGCTTGCTGTATATCCCGACATATACACATTGCCGGTAGCATCTGCAACACAGGTCCAAACATCCTCATTACCTGTTCCACCATAATAAGTAC
>JAYSYG010000526.1:0-3706 GCA_043716685.1 Sphingobacteriaceae bacterium
CAATACAGCGCAGAAAAAGCCCTCGCTTTTTGTTAAATGTGGGTAAAATCTATATCCGTATTGGGTTTCAACAATTCCCCACTCCTTTTTAACAGGCAAAGGAACATATTCCATATCCAAGTCTTTTACCAGTTTTTCTACATTATTTTCATTTTCAGCCACAGAGTAGGAGCAGGTACTGTAAACTAATATACCATCCTCTTTGAGAGAAGCAAGGATGTCTGAAATTATCTTTTGCTGGCGGATGCTACAGGAATTTACATGGTCTTCACTCCACTCCTCAATGGCTTCCGGCTGTTTGCGGAATAATCCGCTACCGCTGCAAGGAGCGTCAATTACAATGGCATCAAAAAAGGAGTTCAGTTCTGAAAAGCGTTGTGGATCATTATTGGTCACCACTGTATTGCAGGTACCCCATTTACTAAGGTTCTGCACGAGTATGTCTGCCCGCGACTTAATAATTTCATTCGCTACCAGCAAACTGCCTTCGCTGAGCAACGAATTAATAAGAGTGCTTTTTCCGCCAGGAGCGGCGCAAACATCTAATACTTTGAGGTTTTTCGAAAGATCAAGGCAATGTTGCATAACGAATTCAAGGAACATACTTCCTGCCTCCTGCGGGTAATAACAGCCAGCCTGGAAAAGAGGATCACGTGTAAAAGAGGGGCGCTCATTCAAATAATAGCCCTGAGAATTCCACTTTACCTGCTCAGATGGTATAAAGTCGAGTTCTACTTTCTTGAAGGGATTAAGTCGTATTGATGTTATCTTGTTTTCTTCCCCGTGGGCCCTGATAAAAGCTTCTTGGTTAAAAGGATCCAGTTTGTTAAGGCTTTCTAAAAGTTGGAGCGGAAGGCTTGGCATTTTTAAAATTAAACAGTTTCTTTGTTATAAAGCAAGAAGACTTAGTTTCGCCTTGCTTTTGCCCGATTTTTTTATGGACTACAAAGTAAGCAAAATAAAGCTTTCACCAGAGCTTGCACAACAAAAAATGAAGAATTGGTGTGCCTATCAGGAACGTTCCCAATACGAAACACGGCGAAAATTAACTGAATTTGGTCTTACTACAGAAGAAACAGAGGCTATTATTGCTAATCTAATAGGAGAAAATTTTCTTAATGAAGAGCGTTTTGCAATTGCCCTTGCAGGTGGGAAGTTCAGGATCAAACATTGGGGGAAAATAAAAATAAAAATGGAACTCAAAAAACACAAGATATCCGAATACTGTATTAATAAGGCTTTAACGACAATTGATGCTCAGGAATATGAAGTTGTTATTAAAAAGGAAATTGAAAAAAAAATGAGGCTTCTGAAATTTACAGATACAAAAAAAACGACCTATGCTGTATTGAATTATTTAGTGTCCCGCGGTTTCGAGAGCGACCTTGTGAGAGAAAATTTAGGTAAATTGCAGGATGAAATTTTTTAAGTAATATAAAAGCGATATGAATTTAGACTTACATAATAAGCGTGCCATAGTTTGTGGCAGCACGCAGGGAATAGGAAAAGCGGTTGCCATGGAACTTGCTCAGATGGGTGCTAACGTAACATTAGTTGCAAGAAACGAACAAAGTTTAAAGCAGGTAAAAAGTGAACTGGCAAATAATGGCTCGCAGTTGCACTCGTATTTGTGTGTTGATTTTAATAATACAGAGCAGTTAAAAGAACTTGTAACGCAGTTCATTCAGCGCACCGGACCAGTAAATATTTTAGTGAATAATACGGGAGGACCTCCCGCCGGACCAATACTGAATGCGAGGACCGAAGAGTTTCTTTCCGCATTCAATAACCACTTGATCTGTAATCATATATTGGTGCAGGCCTGTGCTGAAGGAATGAAGAATAGTGGTTATGGAAGGATTGTGAATATTATTTCCACTTCGGTGAAGCAGGCGTTGCCTAATCTTGGTGTAAGCAATACTATTCGTGCAGCAGTTGGTAACTGGTCTAAAACACTGGCAAACGAGTTGGGTAAATCTGGAATAACTGTTAATAATGTATTGCCGGGCGCAACATCCACACAACGTTTATCTGCTATTATTGAAAATAAAGCACTTAAAACAAATGTGAATAATGACGAAGTAAAAAAAGAAATGCTTCACGAGATACCACTTGGACGTTTTGCTGAAGCCTCTGAAATAGCAAGTGCTGTGGCTTTTTTAGCATCCCCTGCGGCTGCTTATATTAATGGTATTAATCTTCCTGTTGATGGAGGCCGCACTTCCTCTTTATAGAAGTTAACAAATACGTGTTACTAAAAGAACTACCCTGATCAAAAACACAGCATTTAATTAGGGTATTTTAGGGGCATGATTAAATACTTACTTATTATAATCAATTCGCTTGGTCTTTTTGTTTTCGGTTTGTTTTCCGGTGACAATGGTATCACTGTAACCAGCACCATACCAGCCAACATGGTAGCAGGACAAGATGTTACTATAGAACTAAAGGTTAACAAGGGTGCGCAAAGTGGTTTTGCAAAGCTGCAGCTGGAATTGCCTGAAGGAATCATACTGAAAGAAGCTGAAGATAAAGGAGCGAATTATAATTATAATGCAGGCATAGCCAAATGGGTGTGGGCTGCTCTTCCAATGGAAAGTGAAATTGTTGTGAAGGTTACTTTATTTGTTGAAGCTTCTTCACTCGGAGGTAAAACCATTTCAGCAAAATATTCTTATGTTGAAAATAATATAAAGCAGGTTGTTGAAATGAATCCTGTAGAGGTAAATATTCTTCCTCCAGGCTCTGATATAAATGCGCCAGTAGTTACTACGCCTTCCGTTGATTCTTCTTCCGTTGCTATTACCAATCCTACACCTCCTGCAAACACAGGAGTTGAACCTGTGGGTGTAATAACAGTTACCAGAACGATCTCAGCAGGTTCTACTGATAACGAATTTTTAATCACACTTAAAATAAAGAAAGACGGTACCAAAGGTTTTGCAAGATATAGTGACGATATTGCAGAGGGAATCATCGTTAAATCTGTAAAAACAGACGGAGGCTCTTTCTCAGTGGCAGATGGAAAAATTAAATTTGTATGGGTAAATGTGCCGGACAAAGAAGAATTAGAAATTGCCTATACTATAGGTGGTAGTACTTCTAATGCCGTTATGTTAGGCGGGGAATACTCCTATCTTGAAGATAATCAGAGCAAAAAATATAAAGTGCCAATGGAAACCATTGCCTTCCAAACCAAACAGTTAGTGAATACTGATAAGCCTGTTGAAACCAAAGATCCGGAGATAGTAAATCCGGCTACTGTTCAATCAGTAGAAGAAACGGTTGCTAAAAAACTTTCAGAAAGTACTACAGAAAAGACTGTTGCTAAAAAAGAAGGTAACATGAATTTTGTTGTACAGGTTGGTGCTTTTACTAACGCAAAAGTAACCGCACAGCGCTTAAAAAATAAATTTAAGATTAAGGAATCTATAAAAAGTGAAATGCAGGGTGGTTATTCAAAATTTATGATTGGTTCACATTCTGAGTACAAAAATGCGCGTAACCAGCGGGAAACAATGAAAAGTGCTAACGGTGTTAAGAGTGCATTTGTTGTTGCTTACAATGCCGGAAGCCGCATTACGGTGCAGGAAGCATTAATGATTACTAATCAAAAATGGTTTAAATAAAAAAAAAGCCTATTTTTACCACAATTAAATACTATATGAAGAAGTTTTTTCTTCTTGCAATAATTGTAACTTCACTA
>JAYSYG010000527.1:0-3703 GCA_043716685.1 Sphingobacteriaceae bacterium
ATTATTTTTTCAATTTCCCTGGCGCGTAAAAAAAGTTTTTCTTCTGTTAGTACTTCAAGTGTGGCCTGTGCTGCGGCAACACAGACTGCATTACCGCCAAAGGTATTAATATGTCCCAGTACAGGATTATTTGTTAAGGTAGCCATTAATTCATGTGATGAAATAAAAGCTCCTATTGGTAAACCACCGCCCATGCCTTTTGCGATCAATAACACGTCTGGCACAATACTGTAATGCTCGAAAGCGAAGAGTGTTCCGGTTCTTCCAAAACCGCATTGAATTTCATCAAAAATAAGGATCACTCCCAGATCTGTGCATTTTGTCCGTAAGGCTTTTACAAATTCAGAATTGGCTTTGCGGATTCCAGCTTCACCCTGTATTGGTTCAATAATAACAGCAGCAGTTCTTGAAGTAATTTGTTCGAGTGCTTCTGAATTATTAAACTCCAGAATTCGTACATCGGGCAGGAGTGGGCGGAAACTATTTTTAAAGTACTCGTCGCCCATCACGCTTAATGCACCGTGCGTACTTCCGTGATATGAATTTTTAAAGGAGATCAGTTCGGTTCTGCCTGTGGCGCGTTTGGCTAGTTTTAATGCACCTTCTACGGCTTCGCTGCCGCTGGTTGTAAAATAAACAGAGTTCAGTTTTTCCGGTAGCAGTTTGCACAGCGCGGTTGCATATTTTACCTGTGGAGTCTGATTAAACTCACCGTAAACCATCAGGTGCATATATTTTTCGGATTGTTCCTTTATGGCGGAAACAACTTTTGGATGGCAATGTCCTATATTACTCACCGAGATGCCACTAATGAGATCGATGTATTCTTTGCCGTTGACGTCTGTTAAGATTGCACCTTTAGCGCTTTTAATATTTATATCCACACCTAGAAGAGGTAGATCGGAGGTCTGTGCGACGTGACGGAGAAATAATTCGCGTTGGTTCATTGCCTTTTTTTTAACACAGAGAAATGGAGGCACAAAGTCACAGAGTTTTATTTTCCTGTTATCTTGGTGTTTGTTTTTTAGGGAGTCATTTGAGAAAAGCATGCAAAACTGTTTTCGCTTTGTGGCTCAGTGCCTCTTAAACTCTGTGTTGTATTTAACTATGTGCGTACTAAATTAATAAATAACTCTCTTCCTTGTCTCGGTTTAATGGAATTGTAACAGGGTTCAAGTACTTTTATTTTGAAAAGAGCAGGATCAATGTAGGAAAGATATTCTTCTTTATTTCCTCCAAAAGGCGGTTTGTCTTTGTTTAAGACATCATCAAATAAAACGCCAACCAATTTCCCTCCGGGTTTCAATAAAGCACTCATCTTCTCAACGTATTTTTTGCGAAGAGAAGGGTCGAGGGCACAGAAGAATGTTTGTTCGATGATAAGGTCGTAGCTTTGTGTATTCAATTCAAAAAAATCTACCAGGAATAAATTTTCTTCTTTAAAAGCAGGACATCTCTTTTTAAGATTGTTTAAAGGTTCTGGGGCAATATCGCACACAAAAACATTTGTGAATCCTTTATTTACAAGGTATTCAGCTTCATACGCATTTCCTGCACCAGGAATTAGGATAAAAGAATCTTTATTGCTTAGCTGATCAAAATAGGTTTTAATGGGAGTAGTTATGGAACCTGAATCCCAGCCGAAATCGTTGGTAAGGTACCTGTCGTTCCAGTATTTGGGGCTAAGTGGTTGTGTCACTTTTTTCAAAAACTTTTAGGCGGACAGACTCCACGCTTTGCCGGTTACGCTTCAGGATAGTGATCTCGTAACCGTCTTTACGGCGCTTGTCGTTTATACCGGGAATTCTTCCGAAAACAAAATTAATATAACCGGAAACAGTCTCGTATTGCGGATTCTCTGGCAAAGCAATTGGGAGTACCTGATTTACATCTGTAATTGGCGCCTGTGCGTTGACTATAAACTCTATGTCGCTTTTTTTCTCTACGTTCGGCGTTTCCTCATCGTGCTCATCCTGGATCTCGCCAACCAGTTCCTCAATAATATCTTCCATAGTTACCAGGCCGGCTGTGGATCCAAATTCATTGGTAACAATGGCCATTTGGTAGTGGTGTTTCTGAAAATCGCGGAGCAGCTCGTTGATCTTCATACTTTCCGGGATAAAATGTACCGGACGCATAATTTCTTTCAGACTTCTGAATTTATTATCGATAATGGCCTTTAATAAGTCTTTGCTATGAATGATCCCGACAATATTGTCGATGTCGCCAAGGTAAATAGGGATCCTTGAGAATCCTTCTTCAATAACGCGCTTTGTAATTTCGTTCCTTCCGAGTTCCACATCAATGGCCATGACGCGATTTTGTGGCACCATTACCTGTTTTACAATCCGGTCATCAAAATCAAATACATTCTGGATCAACTCATTTTCACTTGGCTTTATTGCCCCCCCTTCTTCACTTTCCGTTAAGATCAGCCTCAATTCTTCTTCCGAGTGAAAATCTTCCTCTCCTACTTTTTTCACACCAATAATGCGCAGAACAAGGTTGGAGGTGTGATTGAGGAACCATATAAAAGGAGAACAGATAAAATGAAAAATCCGTAAGGGCCATGCTATAAAAAGAATTACAGGAAGACAATATTTGATGCCGATCATTTTTGGGATCTGCTCGCCGATAGTGACGTGAAAAAAAGTAAGCAGGGTTAAGGCAATTGTAAGGGAAATTCCATGATTGGCAGTACTTTGCAGGCTTGGAATTACATTCTGAAGGATGTGTGAAATGGTCTCTTCACCGATGGCACCGAGGGCAAGAGAGGCGAGGGTAATACCTAATTGTGTTGCAGATAAATACGCGTCAAGTTTTTCAAGAAGTGATTTAGCAAGTTTGGCGCGGCTGCTTCCTCTTTGTGCTTTTACATCGAGTTGTGAGGCCCTTACCTTTACCAAAGCAAATTCGGCAGCTACAAAAAAACCATTTGTAAGAATAAGTAAAAAGGTGATAAAAATATCGGGTCCCATAATGTATGTGTCAAAGATAAGGAATTGCTGAAAAACAGGGTTTTAGCCCCCTATTTTTTTCAACTGCTCTTCTTTTAATGCAATGATCTGTTTAAGGAGTTTTATCTCCAGGTTAAGTTCCTGAGCAGACTTGGTATCATCGTCCCCGGTCCAGAGCTTGTTAATATAAAAAGGTTTTTCGTTCGTGTTGAATTTTATGCCTTCGGCCCTGAAAAAACCATAGAGCGGTACCCTGAGTGCTTTGGAAATTGCCTCGAGGTTACGCAATTCAAGGGTTTTATTGGTAAGTTCTGTAGTGAGTCCTTCTTCCGTCATGTGAAGGTATTCTGCCAGCTGTGGAAAAGTATAATTTTCTTTAGCCAGGATCTCAATTACTTTCGACTTTATATCCATGATCACAAAATTATAATAATCTTATTGTTTCACTAATAAAAAAAGCCGGTTTTATTAACCGGCTTTTCAGTATAATATATAAGATTGTTACGCTTTTTTATCGTTGTTGTTCTGTATTTTTTCGCGGATACGTGCGGCTTTACCGGTACGGTCACGAAGGTAGAATAATTTAGCTCGGCGTACGATACCCACTTTATTTACCTCAATTTTGTCAATAAAAGGAGAAGCGATAGGAAAAATACGCTCAACACCTACACCATTGCTCATTTTACGCACTGTAAAAGAAGCAGTTGCTCTTTCGTTTTTGCGTTGAATAACAACACCCGTAAATT
>JAYSYG010000528.1:0-3702 GCA_043716685.1 Sphingobacteriaceae bacterium
TGGCCGAATTTCTTTCATTCGGATTTCCTGTTTTAGCCGGCGTTTCAAGAAAAGGTATGATCAACAAAATTATTGGCACCAATCCTGTTACCGCCCTTAACGGAACAACCGTGCTAAATACAATTGCTTTACTGAACGGGGCATCTCTTTTAAGAGTTCACGATGTAAATGAAGCAAAACAAGCCATTGAATTAACAGAGTTTTACAAAAATGCGTAGCCCCCATATATTATATTTTTAATTAACTTCAACATTATTTTAAACTACAAACACACCCAATGCGGTACTCAAGAAAAATAACTCCGGCCTGGATGATCCTTTTATTATTCAGTGTTCTTAGCTTTTCCTTTATTCAACCACCCTATTCTTACCAGGTTGCTTTACTAAAGTATAATGGTGGAGGCGACTGGTATGCTAACCTGGAAACCTCTTTACCAAATCTTATAAAATTTTGTAATGCACAAATAAAAACGAATATTAACCCTGAACAGGCAATTGTGGATGCCGGAAGTGTAGAATTGTTCAATTACCCTTTCATTCACATGACCGGGCATGGCAATGTTATTTTTTCGAATCAGGAAGCCGAAAATCTCCGGAATTATATGATTGCGGGCGGATTTCTTCACGTAAGCGATAACTACGGGATGGATAAATTTATAAGGCCCCAGCTTAAAAAAATATTCCCCGAACTTGATCTCATAGAACTTCCCTTTGATCATCCTATCTACCATCAGAAATTTGATTTTAATTCCGGGCTTCCAAAAATTCATGAACATGACAATGGCTCACCAAAAGGGTTTGGGCTAATTTATAAAGGTCGCCTGGTTTGTTTTTATGATTACGAATGCGATCTTGGCGATGGCTGGGAAAGTGCAGAAGTTCATAACGATAGCGAAGAAGCACGTACTAAAGCGTTGAAAATGGGGGCCAATATTATCTCGTATGCGTTTATGGGATTCGATAAAAAATAATTTGTACTGTAACTTTTTTTAAAGCACTTCGTCATATTACATTTAGATTGCTGCATGCGTAAAAAAATACCGGTACTCTTTTTTATACTTTTAAATAACCTGATAATTTCACAAACCTTTATTTTATCAGGAGAAATATCGGACAGGGACGGCGTACTTCCTTTTGCTACTGTTCTAGTAAAGGGATCGTCCTACAGCACCATCAGTAATGTAAATGGTCGTTACACCCTCAAGCTTCCCGCCGGTAACTACGAAATTATCTACCAATACATTGGCTACGCAAGAAAAGTTGAAAAGGTTAATTTAAACAACACAAAAACCCTTGATATAACTCTTAACCCAGACGGCATTTCATTAAAAGAAGTAGAAATAAAAGCCGGTGAGGACCCCGCCTACCCTATTATACGCCAGGCAATAAAAAAAAGAAAGTATTACCTGTACCAACTGGATGCATACACGTGTAAAGCTTACATAAAAGGGCTTCAAAAAATAAACTCCATACCTAAAAACATAAGAGGTCTTATAAAACTTGCCGGCGGCGACCTCGCGGACACTGCCGATATAAAAGGTGTGATCTATTTATCTGAAAGTGTCAGCAAATATCACTTTCAAAAACCAGAAGATGAAAAAGAGATCATGTACAGCAGCAAGGTAAGTGGTGACAATAAATCCTTCAGTTTTAACAAGCTTAGCGATATGAAAATGAATTTTTACAACAATTTGATCTCGCTTGGGAATGTAAGTGACCGCCCTTTTACCTCGCCCCTTAACGAAAACGCCTTTTTGTTTTATAGGTATTATTTATTAGGCACTATAAAAGGTGAAGGGAAGATCATCAACAAAATAAAAGTAGTTCCGAAGCATAAAACAGATCCTTGTTTTTCGGGCATCATTTACATACAAGATAGTACCTGGCGGATCACCGGACTCGACCTGATGTTAACTAAAGAATCTAAAATTAATTTTATTGATACCCTTACAATAAAACAATTGCATGCCTCTATCTTAGGTGATAGTGTATGGCTGCCGCTCAGCCTCAGCCTTGCGTTTGATTTGAAAGCCTTTGGGTTTAAGGGTAACGGTTACTTTAACGCCAACATCAGCGATTACGATCTAAACCCTGTCTACCCAAAAAATTTCTTTAAAAACGAAGTATTAAAAGTAGAAGACGACGCCAATAAAAAAGATTCGAGTTATTGGGAAAACATTAGGACTATTCCCTTAACACAGGAAGAAATAAATGATTACAGGGAAAAGGACAGCATTTCTAAAATAAGAAGTACAGATCGGTATAAAGATTCCGTTGACAGGAAAAGGAATAAGCCCGAACTGCGCGATCTTTTTTTAGGATATGAGTACAATAACACACGGAAAAAATTTAATATTACTTTGCCTGGAATAATTACAAACGGCGTTCAGTACAATACGGTTGAAGGCTTAAACCTGAGTTACAAATTCAGCGTTAACAAGTCTTTCGAAGACCTCAGGAATTTTAGTGTCACGGGAAGATCACGGTACGGGTTCTCAAATAAATTATGGGGCGGAGAAGTCGGTTTTAATTATTTATATAAGCCCAAAACCTTTACAAGCTTTGGCCTAAAGGTGAAGTCCATTGCCGAGCAGTATAACCAGCTTGACCCCATCTCGCCTTTAGTTAATTCTTTATATTCTCTTTTCCTGAATGAAAATTTTATGAAGACGTTTAAAGAGACGGGACTAGAAGGGAACTATTTTACTGAAGTAAGAAACGGTGTGTTCTTTTCTACAATTGTGCGTTACATGCAACGTGATCCGTTAAAAAATACCAGTGATATTTTATTTGTAGATGATAAATCCAAACTTTTTACCAGCAACGATCCACGGCATGCTTTCACGCATGATTCCATGTTTTCAAGCAACAGAGCTTTCACTACTGAATTCACGTTTACATTCCGCTTTAAGCAAAGGTACTATACACTTCCCGACCAGAAAGTTATGGCAGGCAGCAAGTATCCGCGGGTCAGTGTTACCTACAAAAGAGCCTTTCCTATATTTAATACAAGCGCTGACTACGACCTGTTAAGCGCCTCCGTATCGGACAGGATAAGGCTTGGCATGTTAGGAAATCTGGACTATCGCGTAAGAGGAGGCGGTTTTTTAGACACAAAAAAATTATACTTTATGGATTTTAAATATTTCCTTGGGAATCAAACCATTTTTAATACCAATGACTACCTCAGTAGCTTTAGATTACTTCCCTATTATACATTCAGCGCCGATCGCTGGTTTAGCGAAATACATGCCGAACATCATTTCCAGGGATTTCTCATCAGCCAGATACCACTTATTAGAAAACTTAAGATTCAGGAAGTTGTAGGTGCTCATTTTTTAACCAGTAACAAACTAAAATATTACTACGAAATAAATTTTGGAGTAGAAAAGATCTTCCGGGTCATTCGCTTCGATTATGTGCTGGGCTATGCTCCCGATTCAAAATTAAAGCAGGGTTTTACACTTGGAATTAATTTGTCGTTTTAGTTAAACCTGCTTTCTATTCTTTCACGCAGTTAACAATTTTAGTACTGTTTCCTAAATTATTTATTATCCGGATAGAAATACCTTGCACAAACCCTGTCAAGACAATGTCATTAAGTTAAGAATTTTACACTGGATTAGTTACCGGTTTTCAATAAAGCAAGTCATTGCGCGTTTTTGCGATAGAACAAAAAATGTGGAAGCAATCTCCTGTATTA
>JAYSYG010000529.1:0-3700 GCA_043716685.1 Sphingobacteriaceae bacterium
TTTTCGTCCACTCATAGACCTGTACAAAGAAGCAGGAAAAAGAGCCGGACATCCTCCTGAAAAATTAAAGGTAGGTTTACACTCTTTAGGTTATGTAGGAAATACAACCGAAGAAGCAGTAACCGATTTTTTTCCAGGGTATGCAGAAACATTTACCCGCATTGGAAAAGAACGGGGCTGGCCCGCAGTAACACGCGCGCACTTCGATGCACAGCGCGGACCCAAAGGCGCTTTATTAATTGGTGGCCCTGAAGAAATTGCTGAAAAGATCCTACGGCACAGCGAAGCATTAGGCGGAATTTCACGTGTGAGCTTTCAAATGGATAATGCAGGTCTTTCGCACCAAAAACTTCTTAACGCCATTGAACTGATTGGAACCAAGGTTGCGCCGATGGTGAGAAGTGCGATTGGATAAACTAACACTCTAGCTCCTATAACTCTGTCAGGGTTGTAGTGGTTCCTCCAAACACTTACAGTGTTTTGCAGATTTAAGAATTACTATTGTAATTAATTACTCAACTTTTTTATACCTACACTTAAAATCCTGGTTTACACTCCCTGCCACCGGTATCCAGAAAAAAGATAGGTAAGTGGCCAAAGCCATACTCTGTTTTAATTCTTATTTATATTTAGAAAGCTTGTCATGAATTTGAGGGCTTTGCATTAAAGCAGCAGAGCCATACCATTCAAATAGTTCTGGCTCCAGCAGCTTTGCTTTTACTGCTGGATCTGTTTGCAATATCAGCCTGGCTTCTTCCTTATTTTTTACATTCAAAATAAAAAGACCACGGTAAAAATTTTCATTCTTTTCAAAAGGACCGGCAACAACCAGTTTATTTTCTTTAACAAGGTGGCTCATATTCGCAAAATGCCCATTAAAAGCACTATCCACATGCGCTTTATTGGTAGTATTGGCCGTACCTGTCTTTAGAATTACAAAAGTATACATCTTCATGCCCCGTTCATCTCCACCGAGAGAGTCTGCTAGTTTTCTATCATAATTGGGATTGATCGTTTGAGCTGTTGACATTCCATAAAAAAATAGCAACACTGCAAAGAGTATTTTTTTCATATGTTTATTTTATTGTTTTTTAACGGTCATATGGTATAGCCAGTTTAAATAATCATTAGTTGCTTGTGTTTTGACAAACATGGCTATTTCATACTACCAGATTTATTCTGTAAGCATTATAAATGTAATCTTTTGGAATAAGGTAAGATAAAATTTTTACCCCGTTTTACGGAAAACAGGGGTGAATTTGTCTGTAAGAGATTACATGTTCAGATCTGGAAAATTCTTTTCAAATAGTCTACCAGGTCCTTTACTTCTGCAGGCTTTTCAAAATGGTCAAAGGCTCCCGCCTCGAGTGTATGGTATTTTTTATCCGCGTCAATATATGTTGAATAAATAATTACAGGCACGTCTACAACTTTTGAAATTTTTTTGATTTCCTGCAAACATTCAAGTCCGTTCGTTGGCATCATGTTCTGATCAAGAAATATAAAATCCGGTTTATATTCTCCCGATCTTAGTTCCTTGAGTGCTTCAGCAGCAGTAGAAGAATAATGGAAATGAATGTGATGATTTATCTCTTTTAAAGCATAGTTAAAAAAATCTCTATCATCAACATCATCATCAATAAGCAGGCAGTGAATAGGTTCTTTCATACAATTTAATTCTATGGGTCTTGTATGGTTAAACAAGATCGTGGTCAAAGTTATAAAATGTTTGAAAAATCAAATAATTTTTGGTGGGGTGTAATCTCCCCACTTTTATTATTTCAAAAACTCACTTGGTGTTTTTCCGAAGCGTTCTGCAAAACAGGTACTGAAGTAAGACTGGGTTGAAAAACCACAAAGAAAGGCTACTTCCGTAATATTTCCTTTTTTTGTAAGGAGAAATTCCTTTGACTTATCAAGACGGATAAATTTAATAATATCAGAAGGAGAATATCCGGTAAGGTTTTTGATCTTTCTTTGAAAGTGGCTGCGGTTTGTTGCCATAAGATCTGCAAGGAACTCTACAGTAATCTCAGGATCAGCAAAGTGTTTAAAAATAAGGTCAAAGAATTTTTGCGCATAAGGGTCCGGACTACTGAACTTCTGTTCAAGGCTCAAACCGGATTTATCAGAACCGATCTTAGTTTTAATTTCTTTTTTTAAGGTCAGGATTAAATTGAGCTGGTTCTCTATTACCGATAAAAGTTCATCCGGTAAAAACGGTTTAGTCAAATAGACTTGTGCACCGGCCTTCATTATTTCTACTTTAGATTGCTCGGAAGTTTTTGCTGAGAGGACTATAATCGGGATGTGACTGGTTCCTGCATTGGATTTTATTTCATTGATAAACGTCAAACCGTCCATCTCGTCCATCATCAGATCGGTTAATATAAGATCAGGCGTAATATCCTTTAAAGCCTCCAGGGCAATTTTGCCATTCAGCGCTTTAACAACGCGGTAGTTTTTCGCCGTTAATAAATTCCCAACAAAATCAATTACGTCTTTATTGTCCTCCACTAATAAAATCAGGCCTTTCTCATTTTCAACCGGCTCCAGACTAATTTTCTCCGGAGAACTATCCTGTAGCTTCAGATCCAGTTCAACAAAAAACCTGGAGCCTATGCCCTCCTCGCTCAAAAACCAGATCTTGCCTTTATATGCATCTACAAGATCTTTTACAAGAGATAAACCTATACCAATTCCCTTTGTACTTGACGAGGATTTTTCACTGCGGTAAAACCGTGTAAATAATTTACCATGTTCTTTTTTAGGAATTCCGATTCCGGTATCCCATACTTCAAACGTTATTTTGCAATTTGTTCCCAATCGCCGTTCATTCATCTTAAACCCGATAGTTCCCCCTGCTTTGGTATATTTTATGGCATTCGATAATAGGTTACTAATGATCTTATAAAGCGCATCCTGGTCAAAATATATCAACGAATTTTCATGATTGATCTCCGTAATAAGTGTCAGGCCGCTTTTGCTGGCAATATTCCGGTAATCCAGGATCATCTCAGCAATAAAGGTATCGAGATTACCGACAGATTCGTTAAGGACATAGCTTAAATTATTGAATTTGGAAATATCGAGCATCTGGTCGATCAGTTCGTTCAGTCTCTGTGAACTCCTGTCGGCCAGGTTCAGATTGTTTACGCTTTCCGCATCTGTAATTTTTCCTTTTAAAACATTTATCGGGGCGCGGATCATAGAAAGCGGTGTTCGTATTTCGTGCATCACATTAATAAAAAATCTCTCTTTGGTTTCTTTCATTCGTTTATCAAGACGCCTGTTGAACCAGAAATAAAATAATGCGGTTAGTAGTAATACGATAAGCAATACTGAGACAAGAAGAATTACTATCTTGTTGTTTTTTTCCTGTTCAATAATAAATTCCTGTGATTTGATCTGAAGATTCTTTTTTTCTACTTCGTATTTTGTCTCCAGGTCGCGTACTGTCGTTTCCTTTTCAGTAGTAAATATGGAATCATTCAGTTTAAATTGTTTGACTTTATACTCCAGTGCCGATCTGTAATCTTTTTTTTGTTCAAACAAATCGCTCAAACTTGAGTAGATCACGATTTTTTCTGCTGAACGCGATAATGTTGTGCAAATGCGAAGAGCGTCTCGAAGATAAGCCTCCGCTTCTTCAAACTTTCCCCGTTCCATATATACTTCTCCAAGATTTCTGTAGGCGGCC
>JAYSYG010000530.1:0-3692 GCA_043716685.1 Sphingobacteriaceae bacterium
ATCTCAGTCAGCTTTACTTTATAAGGCTGGTATATCTTATTGTCGGAATGAAGTTCAAAGCTACCCTCTTTTTTATTAAAATTCATAATACGTTTATAAGACAAACCATCATCTTTTGTAACGATAACATACGTGCTGCCTAATTTAACGTCCTCCGCTTTTTCAATATATTTTCCAATTACAAAAGACCCCTCTTTAATTGGAGGCATACTATCTCCTTTTATTGGGAAAGCGCGGTGCTTACCGGTTGGCAAAAAAGGCAAACGCATTTGCGGAAGTTTTTCGATATAATCCGGATCGGCATATCCTCTTAAATATCCGGCAGAAGCCTTTAATGGAATAAGCTCTACCATATCATTACCATCCTGATCTAAAAGAATAGGAAATAAGATCCGGTTCTTGCCCACTTTCATAAGGCCATCCAGATTTGTCTTTTTAAGATCTCCTCTTACGAGAGCATCAATAGCAATGTGAAAAAACTCTGAAAGACGGATCAAAAGATCAATCGGCGGCTCGTTGCGCGCTTCTTCGTAGCCACCAATTCGCGAACGGGTAACTTGCAATTCATCGGCTAATTGTTCTTGTGAAAGACCTTTTAAGCCACGTAAAAAACGGATGTTGGAGGATATTTTGCTCATTGCTATAATTTATAGTTTAAAATTACTATTATTTATAGTTATTTGCAAGTGCTATTTTTGAAGAAAATCCTGTTTAAAACTCTCTTTTGACAAATTTTCACGGATTACACTAATAGGAACGCAAAGAAACAGTGTTCGAAACAGTTCATCTTGACACGAATTCTTAATAAGAGGATAAAGAAAAATGGGCATTCAAAACATTAACAAGGATAACAACTGGATCATGAACAATTCATCTCCAGAAAAAAATTCTACATTCTTGATAAATACACAGAAAAAAGAGATTTGTGAAATTCGTGTCTAGGCCGGCACAAAATTATTTTCAAGCGCAAAAAGCCATTTTACGGCATCCTTCTCAGAATTAAAAATCCTGCTTGGTTTCCTTGGTCTGCTGATCCTTAGGTATAAATTGGCTGTAATACGCTGCGCAGTAGATTTAACTACCATTGCGTCTGCAACTGTATAGAGTAGTCCTTCATCACTTGCGGAAAAATCCATAGCTTCTTTGTCAAACTGGGTCATTTCATCTGCCAGCATTAATACAAGGACTTCTTTTCCTTTTGATAAAACACCAATTGCATCATTCATTTCCTTTGCCTCTTTTCTACCAATAGGTGTATCTCCAAAAATTTCTATACGCACCAGTTTTGAATCAAGTAGCTGCACTTTTGAGTGCCTGAATTTTATCTCTTGTAACAATTGCATGCACGAATATAAGTAATAATTCATCCTCAAATATAAAAGTTTAGGCTAAATTGTTTTAGATTTAAGTAAGGGTCTGAATGTCTCGTATTAAAAGGATTTAGGAACTTTTTTAAGAAATAGTTTAGCTTGCTTTTTGCCTGTTCTTGCGCTGAATTTTCCATATCATAAACATATCGGATACATGCAAATTATCAAACTAACTCAGTAATATACGAGCGAAGTATCAGGATTTCCGCTCTTACTTTTAGGTGTAAATACTTTATACAGAAATTAAATCCATGGATTTAAATACAATCCTGCTTTAAGTTAAAGGGCAATTTATTGAAAAGCATTTCTTAATTTTAAACTAAAACACTACTGAATGCGCCCTTCGGACAATAAACAATTTTCCTTCTTTTTAAAAGGCAAGTCAGAATACAGCCTTGCGCTTTACGATCATTTTATAACGGAATATCAAAAAATTGCAAACATCAGCCTGCATCCCACAGAAACAATGATCGCGATCTCTAATGAAGAAAATCGTATAGCGTGGGTAACGCAAGTAGGTAAGAATTTCATTCATGTAGTTTTTCCGCTGAAAAAAGAGTACACGGATAATTTATGCTTTCAAAAAATCGCCCAGGTTCCTGGCGTTGCACAATTTAATCATCACTTCAGAATGTTTTATAAAGAAGACATGAATAAGGAAGTTTTGAAATTTATGAAACTGGCATATAAAGAGGAAAGGTAAATTTAATGCGTAATGCAACCAACAAAGCTTTGTTCTGTTTTTTTTCCTGGTTGGGAAAAGCAAGACTTTAACGGCGCAAAACAAAAAAACCTTCCACTTAGTGAAAGGTTTCTGATTGTCGGGGTGGCCAGATTCGAACTGACGACCTCCTGCTCCCAAAGCAGGCGCGATACCGGGCTACGCTACACCCCGCTGTGTGCGTCCTCAATTTTTGAGAGTGCAAATATACGATTATTTTACCTTCTGCAAAAAAAGTGTTCATTTTTCTTAAAAATGTTTAACCTGCTGTGAATTAGACTTTTTGCCCAAAAATTAAATTGTATTTTTGTTCTCTATGCAAGAACAGATTCTCATTTTAGATTTTGGTTCTCAATTTACTCAGTTAATTGCCCGCCGTTTGCGCGAATTAAACGTCTATTGCGAAATTCATCCCTATACAAAAGTTCCAAAAATTACACCAGACATCAAAGGCGTTATTCTCTCAGGAAGCCCTCACAGCGTGCGTGAAGAGAATCCTCCTCAACCGGATCTTTCACAAATTAAAGGTAAACTTCCTCTATTAGGGGTATGTTTTGGGGCGCAGTACCTGGCGCATTTTTACGGGGGAGAAGTCGGCAAGTCCAATTCCCGTGAATATGGCCGCGCGCATCTTGAAATTAAAGATAAAGACAGTAAATTGTTTAATGATGTGCGCGACGACTCCGTAGTTTGGATGAGCCACGCAGATACTATTTTAAAAATTCCTGCTAATTATAAAATTACTGCAAGCACCCACGATGTAAAGATCGCTGCCTTTGATATCATTGGTGAAGAGACCTCCGGCATTCAATTCCATCCCGAAGTTTACCATACTGCACAAGGGGCAAAAATACTAAAGAATTTTGTTTACGGCATTTGCAAATGCAAAGGCGACTGGACCCCGTCTTCCTTCATTGACACTACAATTTCAGATCTTAAAAAACAACTGGGTGATGAAAAAGTGATACTCGGATTGAGCGGAGGTGTTGACAGTACTGTTGCAGCAATGATCCTGCATAAAGCTATTGGCATCAACCTACATTGCATTTTTGTGGATAACGGCTTGTTACGTAAAAACGAATTTGAAAGTGTGCTTGAATCTTACAAACACATGGGATTAAATGTAAAAGGCGTAAATGCAAAAGATAAATTTTATTCGGAGTTGAATGGTGTTTCTGATCCTGAGAAAAAAAGAAAAGCCATCGGGAAAGTTTTTATTGATGTATTTGATGAAGAATCTAAATTGGTGTCAAATGCACAATGGCTGGCACAGGGAACAATTTATCCGGATGTGATAGAAAGCGTAAGTGTAAAGGGACCTTCAGCTACCATTAAATCTCATCACAATGTTGGTGGCCTGCCCGATTACATGAAATTAAAAATCATAGAACCTCTTCGCAGTCTTTTTAAAGATGAAGTACGCCGCGTTGGTAAGGAATTGGGCCTGGATGAAAACATTCTGAACCGTCATCCCTTTCCCGGACCAGGCCTGGCTATCCGTATTCTCGGAGAGATCACTCCTGAAAAGATCCGCATTATACAGGAAGTAGATTCTATTTTTATTGAAGGTTTAAAATCCCATAACTTATACAAGGAAGTCT
>JAYSYG010000054.1:0-22636 GCA_043716685.1 Sphingobacteriaceae bacterium
CCGCCTCCGCAAAACACCAGTAGAAAATTCATACGTATTAATTTTGATCAAATTTAACAGAATTGAATAATATCGGCCACTATTTTATTTGCTGCCCTAATTATGTATATTCGTTGTTCCACACAACATAAAAATGGCCAACATTATTTTAAAGAGTAAGGTAAGTAGTTCTACCCATGTATTTGTAATTACCGAAAAATTTGTAAACGAATTTAATTTGCCGGATAAAGTAAATGATTATTTCACGGAACAATTCAAGCAGAAGGATAAGAAAGTCCTGACTTATAATTATATCGGTAAATATATTTCTATTCTTATTGTTGATCCAAAAAAAGATAAGGCTGCATTGCACGAACACTTGCGAAAGCATGGTGCCAGTGTTGCAGATGGTGTGAATGCACAGAAAGGGACGGAAGTCTATATTTATAATCAGACAAAATCTCCCTTACTTTCTCTGGCAGCCGCAGAGGGCGTGGAGCTTGGCAATTACCAGTTCATTACTCATAAACCGGGCGCCAAAGAAAGAAACAGCTTGAAGTTAGTTGTTATTGCCAATACGTCTATTAATCCTGTACTGGTTAACGAGTTAAATTATGTGTGCGAAGCCACAAAAATGGCGCGGGACCTGGTGAACGAGCCGGTAAATATTTTAAATGCAATAGCACTTGCCAATGCTTTTAAAAAAATGGGCAAAGATGCCGGTTTTAAAGTAGAGGTGTTTAATAAAGCAAAGATCACGCAATTAAATATGGGTGGTTTACTCGCTGTGAATGCAGGAAGTGTGGATGAACCGACATTCAGCATTATGGAGTATAAGCCAGCCAATGCTAAAAATAAAAAGCCTTACGTATTGGTTGGTAAAGGAGTTGTGTATGATACAGGTGGACTTAGCCTTAAGCCAACACCAAACAGCATGGATATGATGAAGTGCGATATGGCAGGCGCTGCGGCGGTTGGCTGTGCTTTGTATGCGATTGCCAAAGCGAAACTAAAAATACATGTAATTGGGTTGGTGCCGGCAACGGATAACCGCCCTGGTTTTAATGCTTTTGCACCCGGAGATATTATTACAATGATGGATGGAAGCACTGTGGAAATGCTTAACTCGGATGCGGAAGGAAGGATGATACTTGCAGATGCATTGCATTATGCCAAACGTTATACACCGGCGCTGACGATAGACATTGCCACATTAACCGGCGCGGCTGCTGCTGCTATTGGTTCTTTTGGCATTGTGGGAATGGGTACTGCAACAGATAAGCAGAAAAGTAAAATTGCCCAAAGCGGTTCGAACGTGCATGAACGTATTGCTGAATTTCCGTTTTGGGAAGATTACGGTGAGCTAATGAAAAGTGAAATTGCAGATCAAAAAAATCTGGGGGGACCATACGGAGGAGCTATTACAGCCGGAAAATTCCTCGAAAAATTTACCGACTACCCCTATTACCACCTTGATATTGCAGGTCCGGCCTTTATAACAACAAAAGATAGTTACCGGGGAAAGGGTGGAACTGGCGTAGGGGTGCGGTTATTTTTTGATCTATTTAAAAATCTATAAACATGAAAACAATTTTCACACTCTTGTTTTTTTTGTGTTTGACTCCTGCTATTTATTTATCACAGGGTAACGTAAAGCAAAGTTTGTATGTGGTACATGTGGATGCATCGGGCAAATCTGCTTTCAGGCAACGGATCTTTGCTTATCATTTTTTGAACGGAAGTTTTGTTGGAAGAGATGAGGTGATGAGTTTTGACGGAAAAAAAGAGGGGAAGGATTACATAAGAACAGACAGGGGAAATAACCAGATCTATAATAACCGCTACCTGATAACAGGGATGGGAAATATTCTGGATCTGAAAGACAAAAAGGTTTTATTTGATGGAAGGGCCAGCCTTGTGAGGTGCAATAACGACAGTGCAATTTTTTATACGAACGATATATTTAAAGGGAAATTCTACTCTGTGTATGACTTTAAGGCACAGCAATACAAAGAAGTAAAAGATCTTCTGTTTAAACCAAGACCGGGGCGCGACGTAGAGTTTGATAAAACGACATCGCCTTACAAGATTTGTTATTACCCGGTTGGAAAGCCCAAGGTTATACTTACGTTAGATGCAGGCTATGGCCAGCAGGGTACAAAGGAAGGCTCAGTGCCGGATCCTCCTTTGTATTGGATGGATAATGATAATTTTATTTACGTGTATTTTAACCAGGCGAACACGGAACTGCTGATCAATAAAATGAATGTGGATACTAAAGTTGTTACGCAGATAGGGAAAATTACTATTGCTAAAGAAAAGATCCCGGCGACGTTTACGAAAATAAATAAGGATCAGCTTATTTTATGGCTTGGCAACAAACAGGTATTTATTGATCTTACAGTGTCGACCGTAAACCTTATGGACAGCTCAAGGCCGGATCATGGCTTTACTTACGAGTTTAAAACGGATCCAAAAGGAAGGGTTGTAAAACTTAACGGTAAAGATGTAGGCAAGTTCCATTTTGAGACGAGAAATTTTTCGGCAGGTGAGAATGCTGCAGCTTTTGTAAAAGAACTCATGATTGGCGCTGACAGCTACCAGCAGGGAATTATGGTTTGGAACTTCACTAAACAAGGCTGGGAGCAGGTTGATGCTGATGAAGTGCTTACGTTGGCAGGCTGGACAAAGGATTGATGTTCGAAAAGAATATTACCTGACTACCGTTATCCTAATGGAGTTTCCTCGTTCTGATAGCCCAACTTCAATCTCTTTTTCAGATATACGAGATGATATCCTTGGAATAAGAAAGAACGACTGGCTATCTTTAAGGAACTCCTGATTTTCTATTATTTTTCCGGATTTATCAATGCAAATCTGCCAGGTCTTTGGTTCTTTTAACCCATAGGGTGAAACACCTGGTGGCCTTGAACCTGTTGTATCATTGGTCTCAATTCGTGTTTTTGACTTATTGTAGATAATATGAACGGTTTCATTATGGAAAAGGCTTATAAATGAAGCTCCGCCGAAATAACCATATTCAAACTGGTACTTTGGTATTCTCCTGACCCAGGATAAATTTTTTGCCTCATGTATTTTAATTACAAAAATATTATCGAAGGAAAAATAGGAAGGTCCTTTTGTTGTGACTTGTTCAGTAACAAGCGTGACCCCTCCATCGGCCGATAAGTATAAATCTGAAAGGTAAAGGTTTTTTAAGTATTCCTTGTCGAATTGTGAACTTAAAGAGACGGTACCATATGACAATACCTTAGTGGCATTTAAATCAACTGTTGCATAAACTGCTCCGTCAAAAAAGTGATCTTTTGCAGGTTTTAACTTTTTAATGGAGTATGTGGCAGCGAATACTACGGTGCCTTTACTTAAAATGAGCCTGGAGTCACCAATAAAAGCATCTTCAGTTTCTATTTTTATCCCCGTCAATTTTTTTTTCTGATATTCGTAAAAATAAATACTGATAAAATAATCAGGCCGCCCCTTTTTTAAAAGATTTTTTTCCTTTCTAATAGCGCCTTTGAAATACAAATCTCCAGTATTGGTTACCACAAAGTCTGAGTAGTATACTTGCGTCATTTCATCGGACGTTTCTGGTAGTTGAATGTCATTTTGCCAGATTTTTTCAAGCTTGTCGTCCAGGACTATACATTTGATCTTGTTAAACACATAAGGCTCGAATAAAACAATCAGGATTTTTTTTTTATCTTCAGATTGAACGCATTCGTATTTAGCCCTGTTGTTCCACGCGAAGGAATTTTGCATCGTGTTTTGATCAATGGGTGTGGGTTTTGTACTTAGGGAGTCTTTAAATATTTTTGTTGCATATAAAGTATTCGTACCGTTTACCTTATTCACTACCCTTGATAAAAGATAATGTTCATCACCCATATCAACCTCGCTTACAAAAATCTGGTCTTGTTTTTCAATTTTTAGAAGTTCTTCAAACCTATAGTACTTGACCGCCCGTTTTGGGAAGGGATAGACGGATGCTTCAAATCTATCAGAAATTGTAATGTGTTTAGCCCGTTGACCATTGGAATTAAAAGATAGAATAAAAATGAAAATAGTAACAAGGGGAGTATTTTTCATAGAATTAAAATTGGTTAGTTATATTATTAAAGGCGGATAGACACAAAATTGTTTTGAGAGTACTAAAATAAAGACTTAGGACTTAGAAATATAAGAATTTAATTTGTTGCTGGATTAATTTATTGTGAATCAAAAGAGTTAAAGGAATATTGAATCGGTTTGGTCTTAATCTTTGTATACTCTTAAAACTGAGTATTCTTCGAAATAATCAGTTCTCGGTATCATTTCTTCCCACGCCTTTTTTTTCTTCCTTAAGAAGAATTTTTTCTGCGCCGCAATTGGTGCAGGCTTCGTAACCCTTTTTCCTGGCTTCCTTAAGCTGAATTTCTTTTTTACCGGATTTAAGAGCCGGACAATTTTTTGTATGGTATTTTTTTCCGGTCTCGGCAATGTAAACAGTCTGTGCATTTATTTTTGTAAAACTGAATGTGAGACAAAATAAAATTGAAACTATGCGTATGTGTGATTTTTTCATAAACGGTTGATATTGACCAAAATTAAGATTAAAACGCATACGGGCCACTGCTGAATTGGTTGAATTGTGTTATATTTGCAGCGTTGAAGGTTCCCTGGTAAAACAGGGATTAAAAGGGAACAGCGGTTAAAACCCGCAACTGTACCCGCAACTGTGAACCTCAATGGCTTGCCAATCTTAGCCACTGTCTCGATAAATATCTAGATGGGAAGGCGGCAAACCAGGGGTAGTCAGGAGACCTGCCATCAACTCAACATCAAATGCTCTCGGGAAGAAGAACAGATGCACTCTAATGTGCTGCCGTTTTATTTTCTTTTATATAGATAAGGTTTGGAAAAAAGTAAGGTAAATAAAGATAAGGATTCGCAGTGTCCGCGATGTGACTGTAAATTTGAATGCAGGCCAAACGATATTAGTTCGTGTAATTGTTCAAAGATTGAGCTCAGCAAAGAGGAGTACGGCTTCATTAGTTCCAAATACAAGATCTGTGTGTGTAATAAATGTTTAGAAGAATTAAAGGAAGAGTTCAGTGCGAAACTTCCCATTAACAGATCTGCCGGTGTTAAGAACAGAAAGTTTGGTGTGGTTTTAGTGTTTAGTTTATTTTTGAACACCCTCTATGGGCAAATATATGCCCCGCCAGTGGGTCAGCCCGGCACAACAGCAATTTACAAAGACAGCACTGTGTTTATAAACTGGGCAACGGGTAGTATTATAACCCGCGGTTACCAAGACATTTCAAATACCAGTTTAGGGTTTGCATCCGCTGGCGACAATACAATGGCGACAGGAAAGGCTGAAAGCAATGGAATTGTGAGCCTTGGAGACGGAGGTTCTGCGATATGTATGTTTGCAAAACCGGTAATGAATGGCGCCGGATTCGATTTCGCTGTATTTGAAAATGGTTTTGATGACACATTCCTGGAGTTAGCATTTGTTGAAGTGAGCAGTGATGGAATAAATTTTTTCCGCTTCCCCGCGCATTCATTATCGGATACAACAACACAAACTGGAAGTTTTGGATCAACAGATGCTGCAAAAATAAATAATCTCGCCGGCAAATACAGGGGTGGATACGGCACGCCTTTCGACTTGCAGGAACTTTACGGAACAGCAGGATTAGATCTTAACAGGATAACGCATATTAAAATTATTGATGTTGTTGGAAGTATTAACCCGGTATATGCGAGCCGTGACTTTAACTATATCAAAATAAATGACCCCTGGCCAACACCTTTCCCGTCAGGTGGTTTTGATCTTGATGCAGTTGGCGTAATTCACGAAAGTGCTGTAGTGGCTGTAGATGAGATATCTAAGGGAAAAATAGCCGGAATGTATCCTAACCCGGTTAACAGGGGAGTGGATTTAAAAATTGACGTTTCTTCATCCTCGTTTATAATTGAAATCGTAAATGCTTCGGGGATATGTGTTTTAAGAACAACAAGCAACATACTTTCAACCCAAAGCCTTAGCGAAGGACTTTACTTTACCAGGATCATTACTGATAAAAATGTTACGAGTCAAAAACTGATTGTTCGCTAGCGACCCGCCGCATTAAACCCTGACAGTATTTTCCTTGGCTCTTCACCAACCCTGTCATGGTTTTGCTTAAGAATACAGCTAACTTAACACTAGCATTAAAAAGTATTTTTGAGTATTATTGCCCTGTGAACTCTCTCAAAAATAACGGGCAATCCATTTCAAAGTCGCATAACTACGAAAGAAGTCCCTGGCTGTATTTTCTTGGAGCGGTATTTCTTATTCTGGTTTTATCACCTCTTTTTCAGAAAGGCTGTTTTATTGACGGAATGTTATATAAGACGGTTGCTTATAACTACGCAGAAGGCCTGAGTTCTTTCTGGCGCATGAAATTTACCAATACCAGCATGTCCGAATTTTGTGAACAGCCACCTTTATATTTTTACCTGCTTGGTTCCTTTTAC
This sequence comes from Sphingobacteriaceae bacterium, assembly GCA_043716685.1. GTDB lineage: Bacteria > Bacteroidota > Bacteroidia > B-17B0 > Aurantibacillaceae > Aurantibacillus. The sequence continues at coordinate 6,505 of JAYSYG010000054.1, forward strand.
AAAGTATTTGGTGACTATTATTTAGTAGACAGATTTTTTACCCTCCTCCTTTTTGTTCTTTTCATTTTCATTTTAAGAGGAATTATAAAAGAGCTCTTCCGCAGACCCATGCCTTATTTGTTAGTATCTGTTTTTTTTGTGCTAAGCATCCCGGTTTTTTGCTGGAGCTATGTCAACCAGGCAATTGAACCCTTATTGTGCGTGCTGACTTCACTTGGTATTTTATTTTTTCTCAGATTTGTTCACTCAGGAAAAAATATTTTTAGTTTTCTCTTCGCAGTCGTGCTTTATCTTTTATTTCTTACTAAGGGATTCCAGTCCTGTTTTATTGCAGTATTGCCATTAGTGTATGCGGTTATTTCAAAAGTTAAAAGAGATAATTATTATTTTTTTATTTTCTCCGGCGTTATTTTTCTGGCCCTGCTTGCAGTTTGTCTTAGGTTCTATTCTCCTGCGGCGAACTGGTTTAAGTGTTATTATAATGCACGGCTTGTATTAACATTAAACAATGTGGGAAATACCACAGACAACCATTTGGAGATCATTGGACGTTTTTTTTCGGAGCTTATCCTATGCCTTGCCAGCCTTGTAATTTTATTTTCGTGCCTGAAAATTAAAAAGAATTACCCGATAAGGTTTATTTTAAAAAATTTCATGTCAAACAGAATAGCCGTATCCTTTTTACTGACTTCTTTCGCGGGAAGTTTCCCATATGCGATTAGTCTTGTTCAAAGAGGATTTTACCTTATTCCCTCTTTTATTTTTTTTATTCTTGCGATGGTTTACGGATTTAAAAGATACTGGTTTTTTTTCTTTGCGGTTTTAATGAATCTGCAAAGAAGTTTAATTATCAAAGGAATTATAGGCCTTGTAGTACTTGGGGCTATTCTTTATTGCTGTTTCAATTTTAATACGTATAAAAGAAATGAAGAGCTTTTGACTGATATTGAACTGATCTTACCATATTTTAAAAAGGGAGATACAATCGGGATAGAAGAGGACAGCTGGAATGATTTTAGTTTACATTCCTATTTGTATATGGCTAAACAAGTGAGTTTGACCACAGATAAAAAAAATTGTTCATTTTTAATACGGTCTAAATCATTTTCGGCCAATGATTCGCTTATAAAAATTGAAATAAAAACGAGAGAATTGGATCTTTACCTTCTACCGAAATGAATCAGCCAATTGTGTTCGGGGATAAATAAAATTAAATTATTTTAAAGGTAGCCTGTAAATAAAAGCCGTTTGGTTGTCATTCGTGGGATTGAGCCAGTACAAGGTTTTGTCAATGAGACTAGGATCAATAGTGGTTTCAAAAGTGAGTGTGGGGAACCTTTTTTTAAGAGAATCTACACGTGCATCAATATTTTTCGCGTTAAAAAAGATCACATAGGTTGGTTTATCCTTGTCAGGAATTTGATTGAAGTACTTTAATGCACTGTCGCCTGTAAAGGTTTTATTGATCCCCAGCACCGAAGGCCATTTGCCGTAATAGAATAAAGGTGGAATTAAAAAGCTGTCTTCTTTTGTACCATCTTCGATCATAAAATTAGTAGAATTATTTTTTTTGTAGAGATAGGTCATAGCCTCTACCCGGTGTCTTTTGCTGTAGGATAGTGTAAGAACACAGAGTAAAATAGTGTTGAGTACAATGACAAAGATCTTGCAGAAGCGGAATAATTTCTGACTGATCTTTTCTTTATATAGATCATAAAGCGTAAACATTCCTACTGTTCCGGAAATGATGATCAGGGGGAGAATGGTCATAATGAACCGTTCCTGTTTGTTTGGGAAATAGGTGTGGAAAACAAGATACAACATTACGGGCCAGAAGAGTAGTGGCATTTTTTTCCAGCTCACAAAATACCCGGCGAACAAAACAATACTTAAGGGTGGGATCAGTAAGCCGAAGATCAGGTCAAAATACATGTGCCAGTTATCTGTGCCATAGGTAGCTGCATTGTTTACATTGTATTCAATATAGGATGAAAATTCAGCGAAGGGTCTTTTCCAGATCAGATAGTCGATCAATCCCTGCGTTAATAAAACAACCGTGAAAAATGAAAGTGCAACAAGTAGAATGTTTTTAAAAGAAGTTCTGTAGATAAGGAGTGCGATGCCGATCCCCGCGCTAATAAAAAGAGTTTGAAAACGTATAGAGAAGGCCACCCCAAGCCAGAAGCCGGCAGCAAGAAAGTTTTTGTAGGTAAGTGTTTCTTTTTTAAGGAGGTAAATGGCAATTAGAAAAGGGGGTACTGAAACAAATTCAACCAGATTTCTTACACTCGTAAATGGGATGAACCAATAAAAGGTAATAAAAACGCCTACGTACCAGGCAATTTTTCTGGCGGCATACTGTTCTGTTATTTTGTACGCGTATTTAATTATGAGTAATGACCATAGTGCATGCAGGAACCTGATCAACAACATTTTGGATTGTGGATCTGCAATTTGCAGCCAGCTACAAAACTTAAAAATATAATAATGCAGCCCTATGTAAAAAAAAGAATGTCCCTGCGGCTGTATGTCCGGATTTTTATCAGAGGGAATCCAGTTATTATCAAAACCATCGGCCCAGTTTTGGGCAGGCTCAATAATTAAAAAATGATCGTCGTGCCAGCCAAAACCTTTGCTGAAAAAAACTGCAAACATCCGGATAAAAAAACCAATGATGAGCAATTGCTGCAAAGGATTAAAATTTGATCTGAACCAATTAACAAGCTGTCTCATTTCTGGGCTGTTTTATAAAAATAAAGCGCAACAAAAGAAAAAATAATATTTGGCACCCACACGGCAAAAAACGGCGATGCGGTTGTGCTTGTTGCTATAGTAATAAAAATATACATCAGCATAATGTAAATACAACTGAGGAAAAGCCCGACCGCTATTTGCGAACCCACACCTCCACGTACCTTCCTGGAGGATACACATACACCAATGATGGTTAGAATAAATGTGGCAAAAGGAAAAGAAGAGCGTTTGTACATTTCCACTTCATAAAGCTCAATACGGTTAGAACCCTTTGCCTTTTCCCTGGCAATATATTCCTTTAGCTCGAAATAAGTCTTGGTCTCAATTTTACTTTCATCCCGCCACATATCAATAGGAGCAAATTCAAGTTTCATTTTTTTTATAGTAGCTGCAGTGTTTTCCTGCTTGTAAACCGGCTTTTGGTTTTTTAAAGTGTCTAACCTGTCCTGGATGGTTATTTTACGTTCACGTACATTTGTAAGGATCCATTCAGAAGAAAGGCTGTCCCACTTCATATTGTCAGCACTCAAAAAATACATTTGTTTATTATCCACAACTTCTTCAAGACTTATCTTATAGCCGGTGTTAATGTGATTATCATAGCTTTGAATGTATAGAAGTGTGTTTTTCCCGATCTTACGGTGGATATTTTGTTCTTCGTTGGTATAGTTTTTGTTGATCCACTTATCTTCGAAGCCTATTTTTATTTTAAACGCCTTGGGTAAAAAAAAGTGATTCAATATCAACGACCCGAAAGAAATAATGAACGCCCCCATAATATAAGGGCGAAGAATACGGGTGAAGCTTGCGCCGCTACTTAATATGGCAATAAACTCAGTCTGCTGTGCCATTTTGGAAGTAAAGAAGATCACCGAAATAAAAATAAAAAGCGGGCTGAAAAAATTTCCATAATAGGGAATAAACATCAGGTAATAGTCGAAAATGATCTCTTTAAGAGGAATATCATTAGTAGTAAAGGTTGGCAGCTTATCCTTAATGTCAAAAACAATAAAGACCATAAGTATCAACGTAATGGAAAAGAAGAACGTTGTAAGGAACTTTTTAAGAATATATTTATCGAGCTTCTTTAAAAACATTTGTGTTTTATAAACGTTGCGCTATCTGTTTTACCATTTTATTTTTCCATTCAGAAAAAGTACCATCAATGATCCTTTTCCTCGATTCCTGCACCAGCCAGAGATAAAAACCTAAATTATGAACGCTGGCAATTTGCGCTGCCAGTAATTCGTTGCAAACCAATAAATGTCTTAAGTAGGCTTTCGAATAATCCTTGTCAGCAAAAGTAGTTCCATTCTCGTCCAAAGGAGAAAAATCATTTTTCCATTTCTCATTCCTGATATTGATAATGCCGTTAGAGGTAAAAAGAAGGCCATGCCTGGCATTGCGGGTAGGCATAACGCAATCAAACATGTCTATTCCTAAAGCAATACTTTCTAAAATATTTACAGGAGTTCCAACACCCATCAAATAACGCGGTTTATCTTTCGGAAGAATATCTGTGACCACTTCTGTCATTGCATACATATCTTCCGCAGGCTCTCCAACACTTAAGCCTCCGATGGCATTTCCAAACGCACCTTTAGAAGCAATATACTCTGCAGATTGAATGCGGAGATCTTTATATACGCTACCCTGCACAATCGGGAACAAGGCCTGTGTATAATTATATTTTGGTTCTGTTTCGTTAAAGCGGTTTAAGCACCTGTCCAGCCAGCGATGAGTTAATGCAAGTGAATCTTTGGCGTATTTGTATTCACAGGGGTAGGGCGTGCACTCATCAAAGGCCATAATAATATCCGCACCAATAATACGCTGAATATCCATTACACCCTCCGGCGAGAAAAAATGTTTGCTCCCATCAATATGACTTTTAAAGGTAGCTCCTTCTTCTTTGAGTTTGCGTTGAGCCGCCAGAGAAAAGATCTGGTAGCCACCACTATCAGTTAAAATGGGCTGATGCCAGCTATTAAACTTGTGAAGTCCGCCCGCGCCTTCAATCACCTCCAGCCCTGGTCTCAGGTAAAGATGGTAGGTATTCCCTAAAATGATTTGCGCCTTAATATCCTCTTTAAGTTCATGCTGGTGAACTGCTTTAACGGTTCCCGCCGTGCCAACCGGCATAAAAATGGGAGTTTCTATTGCTCCGTGGTCCGTTTCCAGGAGACCTGCACGCGCTTTGGTGTCTTTATCGGTATGTAGTAGAGAAAATTTCAAAGGGTAAAGATAATAAAGTTACAGGTTCCATCTTCCTGGCTTTCGGTTACTTGTTTGGCATTAAGGAAATAATGTTTTAAATAATGCTAAAACGTCGTGCATGTTGGTGCATTTGTAGTCAGCCACCGCAAAACCGACAATATGTGTGTGTTCATCATCCGGCACCGCAATTACTTTCATTTGCGCTGCTTTGGCCGCGATCACTCCATTCAGAGAATCTTCAATTACAATACACTCCTGCGGAGCTATTCCCAATTTTTCAGCGCAGGCGAGGAAAACTTCAGGGTGGGGTTTTCCATAACGCATGTACTCTGCCGAGAGCGCTGAACTGAATTCATTCGCCAGGTCCAGTTTTTTAAGAACGGTATTCATAAGCAAAACCGACGAAGAGGTAGCCAGGCCGGTTTTTAGTTTTTTCTCTCTGCAAAAAGCCAGTAATGCTGGTATACCCTGTATAAATGTTCCGCTTTCTTCAATAAGGGCCAGCAGCAGTTCCATGATCCTGCTTTCAACAGTTTTGGAAGGAATAGAGTGTATTTTAAAATGCGCCAGCCAGGCGTCGATTACCTCGCCGATCCTTAGCCCCATGGTCCTGCGGCAGTCGTCCTCGCTCAATGCCATGCCATATTCACCAAAACCAAGAATCATGGCCCGTCGCCAAAGATGTTCGCTTTCGATCAAAACTCCATCCATGTCAAAGATCACTGCTTTTATGCTTTCCTGCATTGTTAATTATTTTGTTTAATAAATGCAAAGATATTCTATTTTGCGGCTTGAGGTTCTGATACCTTTGCACGTATGCTTTTTCCTGATTTTAATGCGCCCGGACTTCCTGAGATACTGAGCATCCTGGCTTTTGTTGGTTTTATAGTACTTGTGATAAATTATTGTATCAATTACCTGCCTGTTTCCTTATTTAAAACAACGCGTCTTAATACGGAAAAGCAGACCCCTCCTGTCTCTGTAATTATTTGTGCCAGGAATGAAGATGAAAACCTTACGGAGTTTCTTCCAAAACTATTAACGCAGGATTATCCTGATTTTGAAGTGATCGTAGTAAATGATTGCAGTTCTGACAATACCGAAAATGTGATTGATGAATTCACAAAGATCTTTCCTAACCTGCGCAAGGCGAATATTAAGGAAGATGCGTATTATAAACATGGTAAAAAATTCGCGATGCTGGTTGGGATCAAAGCGGCAAAAAATAATTGCCTTGTGTTTACGGATGCCGACTGTTATCCGGCCTCTGATCAATGGTTACGGGAGATGGCGGCTGGCTTTACAAACGAACGGCAAATTGTTCTGGGTTATGGCGCGTACGAAAAACAAAAAGGGTTTTTAAACAAACTTATTCGTTTCGATTCTTTTATCATTGCGGTGCAGTACCTTTCTTCTTCCATAAAAAATAAGCCCTATATGGGTGTTGGAAGAAACCTTGCCTACACAAAAGAATTGTTTTTTAAGGAAAAGGGTTTCTCAAAACATTACCATATTAATTCGGGCGATGATGATCTTTTTGTCAACCAGGCCGGCACAGCAAACAACACGAATGTGTGTGTAGAGAAAGAAGCCGTTACCTATTCAAAACCCAAGAAAACATTCAAGCAATGGAATATTCAAAAGACCAGGCATTTAACAACGGCTCCTTTATATTCGCCATTTTCAAAATTTAAAATTGCTTTTAACTATTTTTCACAATACCTTTTTTACTTCTCTCTTATACCACTTGCTTTTTCGATGAAGACTGTGTTATTGATCCCAATTCTTTTGTTACTAAAGGTTTTAACACAGTTGATAATGCTGAATAAAGCCTCTAAAAAGCTGGGAGAAAAAGATCTTTTAACAGGAAGCGCGCTCTACGAGTTGATTCTTTTATTTATTTATCCTATCTTTCATATAAGTAAATTATTCTATAAGCCTAACAAGTGGACGAATTAGAAGATAACGAACAGAAGTTAACGACTAAGGCGGTTTATGATTATAAACTCGTTAGACTGGCTATTGATAAGGATGACCAGAAAGCCTATGCTGAACTTTTAAACCGCTACAGGGAAAGTATCTATTTTACGATGCTGAAGATGTGTAATAATAAAGATGATGCGGAAGATCTTACTATTGAAGCATTTGGCCGTGCATTTAAAAAACTGGGCCAATACAGTCCGGATTTTGCATTCAGTACCTGGTTATTTAAAATTGCGAGTAATAATGCTATTGATTTTTTAAGAAGGAAAAAGCAAAGCTTTGCCATCTCTCTTGATAATAAACTAGATAGTTCGGAAGGTGGCTTGGATTATTCGTCAAATATTAAGTCACATAGTCTTGACCCTGAAGAATCCTTTATTAAGAAACAGAAAATAGAAAACATTCGGGTACTTGTGGATAATTTAAAACCCAAGTACAAGGAGATGATAGAACTCTTTTATTTCCAGGAGCTCAGCCACGAAGAAATAGCAAATAAGTTACACTTACCCTTAGGTACAATTAAGGCCCAGCTATTCAGGGCGAGGGATCTTTTATACAATGCATTTCAGCATACCGAAGGAAAAAGGTAAGGTGGTTCAGATTATTCATAAATATTTTCCGGCGCTCCCAGCAGAGCAGGTAGCACACTTCGAACATTTATTTGAGCTTTATAGTTACTGGAATAATCAGATCAATGTTATTTCAAGAAAAGATATAGATCTCCTGTATGAACGTCACATCCTTCATTCACTTGGGATTGCAACAGTTATGCAGTTTAAGCCTGGCACTCAGGTGATGGATGTGGGGACTGGGGGAGGATTTCCAGGTATTCCCCTGGCAATCATGTTCCCTGAAACCGAGTTTACGCTTGTAGACAGTATTGGAAAAAAAATAAAAGTGGTGAACGAGGTGGCTGCCGCTTTGGGTTTAAAAAACATAAAGGCATACCATAAACGCGCCGAAGAGCTGGATCAGAAATTTCATTTTGTGGTGAGCCGGGCTGTTACCGAATTTCCGGTGTTTCATAGCTGGGTAAAAAGTAAATTCTTCAAAGATAATTTTAATGATCTGCCGAACGGTATCCTGTATTTAAAAGGTGGAGACCTCAAGGAAGAATTCGGCAGGTTTTTTAACCAGGCGAAATTTTATGATCTGAAGGATTATTTTGAAGAAGAATTCTTTGAGACTAAGAAGGTTGTTTATTTTAAGATGTGATTGGTAAACCAATTTTAATGTTTTATCCCTCTGAGCATTAGATTTCCTGCACCTGAGAAGACATACTTTATGTTTTTTGGCAAGGAATCTGGTCCGGAGGAACCAAACATTATATAGCAGAATGCGTGTCTATAAATTTTTAACCTGTAAAAGGGAAATTAGTTCCGGATCACAAGCGTAGGAATACTGGTAAGCATAGTAGAGCTGTTCACAGAGATAGTAGTATTGTTAATGGACAAGGCCTCGTTGTATTGCACAAAGGCTGATGAATCATTCGTATTATAATTGGGTTCGTTCACATAAAAGATACCCGCTGAGATCAACAACAAAGACAAGCCAAGATGATAGAATTTAAAATCAAGCCTGAAGAAAGTAAGCAGCCTCTCTAAAAAAATTGGCTCTTCAGGTACACTCTTTTTTCGCACAAAAATTCTCTCTCTTGCTTCATTCACCAATGAAATATGCGGACTTTCAATATCCGTTGCTTCAGCGGACATCATTTCTCCAAGGAATTTCTCGAACTCTTTATTTCTGTCCATTATCGTTATATTACGGGGTTAAATATGTATAATTTTTCTTCCAGTATTTTTAAGGTATAGTGTAACCGCGATTTTACGCTACCCTCAGGGCATTTTTGGATCAGCGCGATCTCGGCAATACTTTTTTCTTCCTGGTACTTTAAAATAAATGCTTCTTTTTTTTCAGGCGGTAGTTCTTCAAGAACTTCTTCCAGCATTTTCCTGAACTCCATTGCATCGAGTTTATTTGCGAGTTTCAGGAAACTGCTTTCATTTACTTTTGCATCGAGGTAGTACAGTTCTTCCTTGCTGTTCACTACAACTGCTTTGTGGCGATAGAAATTTTTACAAGTGTTGGAGGCGACTGAAAAGATCCAGGTTTTAAAAGAACGGTTGCGATCAAATTTTTCAGGATGTTCCGCTATTTTTAAGAACAGGTCCTGCAAGGCGTCCTCTGCAAGGTCTTTGTCAAAATTCAGCATGCGTGTAAAATAGATCATCAGGCGCTTGCTGTAACGCATATAAAGTTCATCGAAAGCCAACACCTCTCCATTGCTCAGATAGAACATTAACTCTTCATCGCTGTATATCGAGAATCTGTCTTTTCTTTCAGGCATTAGGCTAAAGTTTCATCTCCGGCTTGCTTAATTTTCGTGTTCTTAAATAGCTGTACACCAATAACGGAATAAGGTTCAATTATAAGTTAAGCTAAATGTAAAAAAATGTGAAAACGGAAATTAGTTAAATGAAGTTAGGGAATTTTTAATAAACCAGGAATGCAACTTTGGGCAACTTTAGAAGAATTGCGCTGAAAATGCCGTAAACTTTTCCAAAGTTTAGCGCAATACTAGGGATGATGAAGGTGATGTATTTTTTTATTCTTAAAGAGCCACTGGGGATGAAAACCAGAGAACCATCTTTTTATTATAAAAGCCCACTGGGGGTGATGAAGGTGATTTATTTTTTTATTCTTAAAGAGCCAGTGGCTCTTTAAGAATAAAAAAAGGGCCCAACATGGGGCCCTGGAAGAATTTCTCTTGTCGAAAGTAATTCCGAAGAACGGGTTGTTTGTACGCAACCATAAAAAATCCTTCCGTAGTATCTTATGATAATACCGTGCCAGCGAGTAAATCCCATATATCACCATTGTGCAGGATAAACGCGTAAATGTGAGCAATTTGGTGGGAAGAAATTTCCACGAGTAAGTAACATTATTCTGAAACATACTCCCCTGCTTGTACTTGTCAATACGTGTATTAGTGCGATCTACACTGCCCGTTGAGATTCTAAACATTTTCTAATTGTTTTTTCCGTTAATTGTCTGTATTATTAGACATCTAAAGATGAGTCCCTTGTTCGGAAATATTGGCGAAAAGGCGGTAAAACGCATTGATAAGCACTCAGAACGCGCAAGGACACCACGCGAAAAGGCCAAGGCGTTTATAATCCTGAAACGATTATTTAAACGGGAGGTAATAAATGGCTGCCTGATGCTACTGGGTTTGTTTTCAGCAGCTTTTGGATTAAAAAGTTTTTTGCTTTCCAATGGATTTATTGATGGTGGAATTACCGGGATATCTTTGCTTGTCTCTGCCATAACTAAAATCAACCTTTCCATACTGATCATTGTCCTCAACATTCCTTTCGTTATTCTGGGGTACACACAGATCGGTAAAAATTTTTTTATAAAAACAACCTTCGGGATTCTTGGACTGGCTATCATTCTCGCTACGGTAAGTTTCCCCATATTGACCAAAGATAAATTGCTGGTTTCCGTTTTTGGGGGATTTTTTCTGGGGGCGGGAATAGGTCTTACCATGAGGGGTGGCGGCGTTATTGATGGTACCGAGGTAATGGCTATTTCTTTCAGTAAACGAACAGGCCTCACTATCGGGGATGTTATTCTGATCGTAAACATTATAATATTTTCTTTTGCAGCCTGGCTGCTCTCTTTTGAAACCGCATTATATTCAATTTTAGCGTATCTTAGCGCCTCAAAAACCGTCGATTTTATTCTTGAAGGTATTGAGGAATATACTGGCGTAACAATTATTTCGGCCAAAAATGAGGAGCTAAGGATAATGATCACCGAAGACCTGGGACGCGGTGTTACAATTTATAAAGGAACCCGTGGTTTTGGGAAAACAGGGGAGAGGATGGCCGAGATCGACATTTTGTACACGGTGATCACCCGTCTGGAGGTTGCAAAACTGAATACGGAGATAGAGAAGATAGATCCCGCTGCCTTTGTTATCATGAATAGCATAAAGGATACCAAGGGTGGAATGATCAAAAAGAGAGTACTACATTAAATTATATGCACTGAATATGTGGAAGTTTTTTTCAGCAATTTTATTACGGAATAAATTAATTTTTACGATTGCGGTTTTACTCGCAACTGTTTTTATGGCGTATGAAGCTTCAAAAATGGAGTTGTCTTATGAATTCGCCAAAATACTACCGGACACCGACAGTACCTTTATCGACTATCAGAATTTTAAAAAACAATTCGGGGAAGACGGGAATGTAATGGTAATGGGCTTCTCGGACAAGAACCTCTTTCAGTATGAAAAATTCCGGGATTGGTACGAACTCAGCAAAAATGTAAAGAACATCCCCGGCATAAAAGAGATCATTTCGCTGCCTACAATTTTTAAGCTGGTAAAGAACGATAGTCTCGAAAAATTTGAACCGGTTCCGCTCATTCAACATTCTATTACCTCTCAGAAAGAAGTGGACAGCTTAAAGGCGGAGATCCTGAACCTACCTTTTTACGAAGGTTTTGTATACAATAAAGAAACCGGCGCTACACTTTTACTCATCACCTTTAAGAAAAAAGACCTTGATTCGAAACGGCGCCTGACCATTGTGGATGAGATAAAAGGCCTTGGCGATGCTTACTCTAAAAAACACAACATTGAAATGCACTACTCGGGCATGCCATACATCCGCTCGCAGCTGATGACAAAGGTATCGCACGAAATGACTTTGTTCCTTATTCTTGCGGTTTGTGTAACGGCAATTATTCTCTGGTTGTTTTTCCGTTCACTCACTACTGTCCTCTTTTCGTTGATTGTTGTGGTGATTGGCGTGGTTTGGTCGATTGGAATCATGCAATTATTCGGCTACAAGATCACTGTTTTATCAGGACTCATAGCGCCGCTCATCATGGTGATCGGTTTGCCCAATTGTATATTCCTGATCAATAAATACCATGGCGAATTTTTATCGCATGGCAATAAAATAAAAGCACTTCAAAGAAGTATAGAGACCATTGGTATCACTTTGTTCCTGGCCAATATTACCACTGCAATCGGATTTGGTGTATTATATTTTACCAAGAGTTCTATGCTGGTTGAGTTTGGTGTGGTGGCTGCTATCAGTGTTATGGCAACGTATGTTATTACATTGATCCTGATCCCGATAATTTTAAATGTTTTACCAACACCAAAAGCAAAACATACCAAACACCAGGAAGGTAAACGCATAAATAAAGTACTTGACATGGTAGATTCGCTGGTGCAAAAACGCAGGCCGGCTATTTACGTGGTTACGACTATTGTTACGCTCATCTCCTTTTGGGGCATGACGTTTATTGATATGAATGGGTATGTGGTGGATGACCTGCCGGAAAAAGATCCTGTGTACACTGACCTGCATTTTTTTGAAGATAATTTTAAAGGCGTTTTGCCATTTGAAATTGCAATTGACACTAAGAAACCTAACGGACTTTTCGCAGATAATGCAAGGGCTTTGTATAAGATCCAGCGCATGCAAAAAGTATTTGCAGAATACGACTCAGTATTCAGTAAACCGTTTTCTATTGTGGAAGGATGTAAGTTCTTTTATCAGGCGTATCGCGGGGGGGATGCCAAATTTTACAAGCTACCTCCGGTATCTGATCTTAAAAATATGTCAGAATACATGGGAAGCTTAAAGGGACAGAACAGCAGGCTTCAGAATTTTATAGACACTGCAAAACAAATTACCCGTATATCTTACCAGGCAAAAGACATTGGGTCTAAAAAAATGGATCTGCTCATGTTAGAGCTACGTCCAAAGATCGATTCTATTTTCCCGCCTTCGGAGTACAAGGTAACAACCACTGGTCATAGTCTTGTATTTTTGAAAAGTAACGATTACCTGCTGGACAACCTGATAGAAAGTCTTGTGATTGAAATTATACTCATTGCCATTGTGGGTATTGCCCTTTTCCGTTCAGTGCGCATTATTTTATTATCCAAGCTGCCCTGCCTTATTCCACTTGTAATTACCGCAGCAGTAATGGGTTTTCTGGACATACGTTTCAAACCTTCCACCATTTTAATTTTCAGCATCGCCTTTGGAATTTCCTCTGACGGCACGGTCTATTTCCTTTCCAAATACCGCCAAGAACTAAAAAAAGGAAAGCGCTCCGCTTCAGAAGCTATTTCAGCTGCGATCAAAGAAACAGGCCTCAGTATGGTGTATACCTCAATTATTTTATTCTCAGGTTTTGCCATCTTTACAGCCTCTAGTTTTGGCGGAACCGCTGCAATGGGTATTCTTGTTTCCCTTACATTATTAATGTCTATGTTTACCAACCTTATTTTATTACCGGCTATTTTGCTTTCTATCCACCGCAAATCCCTGAATAAGGAGATCATCGATCCACCTTATATCGACATAGAAGAAAGTATAGAGGAACGCGGCAAGGATTTGTCGGATATTTAAGTGGGACAAATTGTAAAAAATTAAGGTAGGGAATTTGATTTTTTAAATCATTGTGGTCTCAAGTTACTAAGCGTACAACGACTCTGTGTTAGCTGAAAGTGGCACTAAATAACTACGTTTAGTTCTCAGGACTCAACTTTAATGTAACTAAATTTTTTATGCCCGTCCTGAACCTCAATTTTTGTTATGTCTTTTATTGGGATCGACGTCCGCATATTAAGAAACCTTGATTGAACACCGTAAACACTACTGTCATGAATTACTACCCTGTCAAAATAAAATATTACCTTCTTCTTATTGTTAATTGTAATTCGGGTTTCAATAGATGGTCCGTTATTTAATTCTGCATCATTACCTTTCTTATCTACACATTTTATTTTGTTAATTGGGTTTGCCTTGTAAGTGGCTGTCCCGCCCAAGGGTCCTCTCACAACAACAGTTCGTAATTTTGTTGAATCAATGTTAGTGAACTGCTTTATAAAAGAGTCTTTAGGAATGTAATAGTTTTTACACGAATTAAACACAATTGTTACGGCGATTGTCAATAGTGATAAAAGAGTTTTCGTCATTTTTAACGTAGTCTTACAGTTTGTCCTGTTGTAGCTAGCCCTGTCCTTTAAAATGCCCTATAACGGATGGCGACTAAGCGCCAGTTAAAACAAAATGCTTGCTAACTTTTAAACGCCTCCAATCTCTGAACGAATTTACAATACTGTGAGCAAAAACTATAAATTGTCTGCTCGTAAATTTGCTTTTGCATGTACAACTGTCCGCTGGCGCTTAATTGTTATTAGGCGCTGTGCTTTTTTTGTTTGAGTTGTCTGATGAATAAACTTAATGCAAGTTCTTCGTCCTTTGTCAAAGGTTTAGGGTCTACGAAAATCTCCAAGTCTTCTAAAATTTCTTTTTTAGTCATAGTTTGTATTTATTTAAAAGATTTAATGCCACTTTTCAATTTTCTGACCTCTTTTTTTTACAAGAAATCAAACCGAACAAATTGCTTTGGAATAATTTTAGTATTTGTTTTCGTAAAAGTCAGTAAGGAAAATCTCTTTTCAGCTTCATACTCTAAATACGTAGCTTTAACGACCAGGGTTTTTCTTATTTAACCTTCTCTTCTGCTTTTTAATAACCCTGTTTTTTTTCTTCAGATCTTTTTTATTGCTCCTGTTAAGTTTTGCACTGGGCTTATTCTTTGCCTTTCTGTCAATAAATGAGTTGGAAGGTCCGGACCCCTTTTTGCCCTTTCGTTTAGTTCTGTGGTGTTTGTTTCCGCCAGGGTCCTGGGCATAAGTATCCGGAACATTGGTAAAAGTGAACACTACCAACAATAGTCTGAAAATAAATTTTGTATTCAATGGCGTCTGTTGTTTTAGTTTCTTCTATAATGCGGTTTCTAAGATACGATACGAATAGTTAATCCAAAGAACTTTTAATCAAAGCCTCACGGTATTTTTCAAGAATAGTCGATTTAGAAATAAAGCCTTTATACACACCATTCAATACTACGGGAATATTCCAAAGATGCGATTCATCAAACAATTTCATCGCAGAACGAATATCGTCCTTTTCAGTTAAGAGATACGAAGGCCTGCGCATCAGTTCCTTCACTGTAATTTTATCGTAAAGGTCCTGCTTAAACATAACTTCCCTAATGTCATCCACTGTAATTAAACCTTTTAATCCCGAATTTTTATCAAGTACAGGAAAAATATTCCGTTTAGATACCGCAATAAATTCAACCAACCCTCTTAAGGTAGATTCCTCATTTATTTCCGAAAAATCACTTTCCACAAACTGGGCCAGATCAATATTACTCAACAGGTAGGAATCCATATTAGTGGTTACAATTTTTTCCTTCTCCTCTAATTTCTGCATATCTATGCTCATTGGCATAAAATAAATAGAAACGGCATAACTCAAGGCGGAAACGATCATAAGAGGAATAATAAGCTCATAACCGCCTGTTACTTCAGCAATAATAAAAATACCCGTTAAAGGTGCGTGAAACACCCCGCTTAATATCCCGGCCATGGCCACAAGTGTAAAATTGCTTACAGGTAACGCAATTCCGAGATCAGTTATAAGAGAGGAAAATAAAAAACCAACAAAAGCGCCCATAAACAAAGAAGGAGCAAAATTACCGCCGTTCCCCCCACTCCCCACTGTAAAGGCTGTAGCCACAGGTTTCAGGAGCACCACAACTATTAATGAAAGATATAAAATAAGTTTTGAAAAATGTATAAACGACAAAGCGGAATTTGCGAAAACCGTTTCAGCCTTAAAATTAGCAAGTAACTTTATACTGTTATACCCTTCTCCAAGTAAAGGTGGCACCAGCAAGATGAGAACAAACAAACCTACTCCGCCAACAAGTACTCTCATTGCTTTTGTTTCAAACCGTTTAAAATATTTTTCAGTAGCAAGAAATATTTTGGAATAATAAAAAGAACAAAAACCACAAACCAGTCCTAGCAATAAATAGAAAGGAACATTTTTGTAATCAAAAGGCTCGCGCAAGGTAAAATTAAGCAGGACGTCTTCCTGTAAAATTACTTTTGAGCACAATGCTCCCGAAGCCGCTGCTATTAGTATAGGAATAAAGGCTGTGATATTTGCTTCCACAACCAGTACCTCCAGGGCAAACAAAACGCCGGCAATGGGCGTGTTAAATGCTCCGGCAATACCTGCTGCTGCACCACAGGCCAACAAAAGTGTACGTTCCTTATAAC